>NZ_CDWCUL010000011.1:0-122261 GCF_977828045.1 Candidatus Mycalebacterium sp.
GACGCTCGCGGCGCCTTTCAAAAGGGTCGTGAACATTCTTAAAGACGGCACGGACCGAAAGGTCAATCCGAAACTGTTTGAAACTGCGGAAGAAAAAACGCTCTGGAAAGCGGTTGAAAAAATTGAAAAAACCCCCGACAAGGGCGGTTATGAAGCACACCTGAAACTGATAGGGTCTTTGAGCAAACCCGTTGACGCATTTTTTGACAGCGTGATGGTAATGCACTCTGACAAGCGCATACGCAAAAACCGCATCGCTCTGCTGGGGCACGTAAAAGACCTGTTTTTCAAAGTCGGCGACTTGTCAAAGATTGATTCCTCATCAGATAGCACAGCAAAGGATTCGCACGACCGAAAAAACAGCACGACTTCGCTTGGTTGAAGCATGAGCGTAACTGGGGAGGGTGCCAAATGAAATTTTTAAAACGAATATTAGAAAGGGAAATTGATGCAGACGAAATAAATGCAATAAAAGAAGCCGACAAAGCATACTCACAAACATGGCTTAAAAGCGCAGGAGAGGCTTACAAAGATGGTGGCGTCCCCAATCTCAAGAAAACCACACTAAACTCATGGAGAGCAAAAGCAGAAGTGTACAATAGGTGGGGACACAAAAATTTTGCTACTGTTTATGACACGGCAGCTACCGAATATGAGAATTATCTCGAAGCCGAAAACTCGGCGGAGAGCGTTGCGACACAAATGACAGCAATGTCCAAAGGGTATGAAAAGGTAGGGGATAAAAACTCTGCCACAATGTATAAGGTGGTGGCTTATGCTTGTGAAAAAGTCGGAGATGAAATATTTACTACAATGGCTGACGGTTTTACATGGGATTTCTATAGAAAAATGGCGGACAAAGTTGGGGAAATGGGAGACGGTGAAAGTGCAGAAGTATTGAGGGCATATGCCACTGCGCTTGAGAATCACAAACTGCCTTAACTTTCAGTTTTGTACCAATTTTACCGCTCCCTTAAGACGCATACGCGACCGAACGGGTTTCCCTTATCACCGTTACTTTGATTTTTCCGGGATAGGTAACTTCGTCCTGTATTTTTTTCGCTATGTCCCTTGAAAGCGCGTCGCTTTCGTTCTCGCCCAGAGTGCTGTTCTCAACGATAACGCGCAGTTCCCTGCCCGCCTGTATCGCGAAACATTTGCTTACGCCCGTGAACGAATTGCCGATTTCCTCAACCTCCTCAACGCGCTTGATGTATTTCTCGTAACTCTCCTTTCTCGCTCCGGGGCGTGAAGCGGAAATCGTGTCCGCCGCCTGAACAAGAATTGAAAGAACATCCGTAACGCGCGAATCGTGGCTTTGCTCAATGGCTTTTACCACGTTCGGGTCTTCCTTGTATTTACGCGCGAGTTCCGCCCCTATCTCCACATGCGAGCCCTCAACCTCATGGTCAACCGCTTTGCCGATATCGTGAAGAAGCGCGGCACGTTTGGCAAGGTTCTGGTCGTAGCCGATTTCGGCGGCGAGCATACCGCAGAGAAAAGCCACTTCTATTGAGTGGCTCAGCATATTCTGCGCGTAGCTTCTTCTGTATTTCAGCATCCCCACGTGGCGCACAAGTTCGGTGTCCATGTCATGAATTCCAAGGTCAAAAACCGCGCCCTCGCCGGCTTTCTTAATCTCTTCGTTTATCTCCTGCTCAACATCGGAGACAACCTCTTCTATCCTCCCCGGATGCACCCTGCCGTCATCAATAAGCCGTTTGAGCGACACCACGGCAATCTCACGCCTCAAAGAGTTCAGGCTTGTGAGAACAACCGTGTCGGGCGATTCGTCTATGACAAAATCAACCCCCGTGCGCACTTCCAGCGCCCTGATGTTTCTGCCTTCGCGCCCGATAATTTTCCCTTTGATGTTCGGGTCGGGAAGCGTAACGGTTGAGGACGTGTTTTCGGCTGTGTATTTGCCGGCGTATCTGTGAACCGCGAGTGCGATTGCTTTCGTGGCAATCTCTTCGGCTCCCCGCTCGGACTCCTCCTGAATCTCTCTGGCCCTCAGGGAAGCCTCCTTTTTTGCCTCCGTCTCAAGCGCCTCAAGCATCTCGCGCTTTATCTCCTCGGCTGATAAGCCCGAAATCTCTTCAAGACGTTTTGTCAGGTCCGATTTAATCCGGTCAATCTCCGCGTGCCTCTCTTTGAGCGACTGCTCAAGAGAGTCAAGACTCTGCTGCCGGCGGCTCATTTCGGTTTCCTTATCGGCAATTTCCTGCAGTTTTTTGTCGGTGGACTCGCTTTTTCTGCGAATATCCTGCTCAAGAGACGAAAACTCCCTGCGCTTGTCTTTTTCCATCTTCTCAAAACCGCGCCTGTTCTTGCGCGTTACTTCGGAAGACCGCGACTTGGCGCTTTCAACAATCTTGTCCGCGTCCCTTTTCGCTCTCTCAACAATCTGCCTGGCGAGAGCCGACTTTTTTGAAAGATTATCTTTTTCTTTTGAGGAGATAATCAAATGGTGTATGGCAAACCCCGCAACGAAGAAAATAACTCCACTGACAAGAGCCACGATATAAATAGAATCAAACATTTTCTCACCCTTCCTTCCGGACGCGGGATATGCCGCGCTCGGTTATTACAAATCCGACCCGCGCGTCATGCGACTCGGACGGTATTTCAAAATCAACAAACTGAAAGGAATACGCCGCGGCGCACACCTTTTCGGGATTCAAACCGCGTGTGGCGCGGTCGTAAAACCCCTTGCCGTATCCGATTCTTGAACCGGAACGGTCAAAACAGAGACCCGGAACCACGATAAGGTCAATATCGGACGGCGCGGCTTCGCGCGCGGGGTCTTCGGGGGGTTCGGGAATTGAAAAACTGCCGGCGGACAGTTCGCCCGCCGCATCCGACACTTCAAAAAACCGCAAATCCTGCCCGCAAACTCTGGGGAAAAACACCTTTTTCCCGCTCTCGCGCATGACCGGCAGAATGGAAGAAACATCGACTTCGCCGCGCACCGCGCTGTAAAGCGCAACCGCCCGCGCAGACCGGAAAATGTCGCTACGGAAAATCTCCGAAGATATGGCGGAACTGAGTTCGGCAAGTTCTGAAGCGGATTTTTCCGCTCTCAAACGTTCAAAGCGACTTCTTATTTCAGTTTTTGAAAGTCGCGCACTGCGAAACTTTTCAGCTCTCTCACTGTCTCTCTGCTCCATAAGCCATTTTGAGCTTAATGAATTTGGCGATGAGAGAGTCGTCCACAACTTTCTCAATACCGGCAAGTTTTTGTTCACTGTCTTCCCTCAACATAAGCATTTCGTCGGCTATTTGGAGAGCGGCGTAAAAAAACTGCTCGGGCGGGCGGTCGGTAGTTGCGACTTTTTTCTTCAGAACATTTGAAATCTCTTCCGATTTGCTTTCCAGAAGATTGGCGGCTCTTTTAATGCGCTCCTCATTTTCGGGAGCAGTTTTGACAGAATATACCGTGCCAAAAGCCGCGATTTTAACCTTAATCTGTTTGTCTGAATCGTCCACAACAACTAACCTCTAACACTCATATGTGCTTCAACGCGCTCAACAACACCGTCTATCCTGCGCCGTAATTCCCGTCTTTCTTTTTCAAGCCTCTCCACCGTATTTTCCAATTCCCTGACCCTGAAAATAAGACTCTCGTAGTCTTCCACGAACTCATCAGCAAGACTCACACACTTCTGAATTTTCTTTTCAAGATCTGAAATCATAAGCCAACACGGCTATTGTAATGTTTTCTTGAAATTTGTTCAAGTTAATGGGAATCTAATCATACAATGCTGAGCCCCGAAACCCTTCAAACACTTGATAAAACGGAACAGAGGCATGAACGGAACGAAAAACGGCTTTCCGAGCCCGAAATACCGTCCGGAGACATTGTAAAACTCTCAAAAGAGATATCGGAAATTTCGGAAACGGTGGCGCTTTACAGGAGGTATAAGGACATTCGGACGCAGATTGAGGAAAACACGCCGTTGCTTGAAAACTCCGAGTTCGCCGAACTCGCACAGACGGAAATAGAACATCTTGAGCGCGAAAGCGGTGAGTGCGAAAGCAGAATAATGGAGTTGCTCACCCCGAAAGACCCCAATGACGAAAAAAACATCATTCTTGAAATCCGCCCCGGAACCGGCGGTGATGAGGCGGCGCTTTTCGCGTCTGATTTGCTGGAAATGTATTCAAAATTCTGCGAAAAAAACGGCTGGACTCTCACTTTAATATCTTTGAGCGAAACGGAAATAGGCGGAACCAAAGAAGCTATCGCGACTGTTGAAGGGAAAAATGTTTTTGAAAATCTCAAGCATGAGAGCGGTGTTCACAGGGTCCAGCGCGTGCCAACCACCGAAACGGGCGGGAGAATCCACACTTCAACGGCAACTGTTGCGGTTCTCGCCGAGCCGGAAGACGTGGATGTGGAGATTGACGAAAAAGATCTCAAAATTGACACCTACAAGGCGTCCGGTCCCGGAGGGCAGCACGTAAACAAAACCGATTCCGCGGTGCGCATAACCCATCTGCCGACCGGCATAGTGGTTCAGTGCCAGAGCGAAAGGTCGCAACACAAAAACCGCGCGCAAACCATGAGAATGCTGAGGGCGAAACTGTATGAACTGGAAACCGAAAAACAGAAAAATGAGCGGGCGGGCATGAGGAAAAAACAGGTCGGCGGCGGCGAGAGAAGCGAAAAAATCAGAACCTACAACTTTCCGCAGTCAAGGGTAACCGACCACAGAATAGGCTTAACGCTTTCAAATATAGACGTGGTTATGAACGGCGGCATTGAAAAAATTATTTCCGTTTTGAAAAACAGCGATGCCGCAACGGGAAACACAGGACACTGAAATGGAAAACATAACCCCTCAAATTATAATAACCGCGCTTTATTTCGTTTCATCCGCGCTTCTTGTCGCATTTATTGCGGGCGCACGGGCGCGCACGGCGGGGCTCACGGCGGGAATTGCGGGCTTTGCCGTGCAGACCGCTCTGGTCGTTCACCTGTTTTTTTCGGGCGCGCCGCTCGCGGGAGGGCTTGGAAAATCTCTGTTTCTGTTTTCATGGTTCGCGGTGATGGCATTTTTGTTTTTGTCATTGGAGTCCAAAATACGCGCTTCGGCGCTCGGAGCATTTGTCTTCACTCTCGCTTTCATAACAACCACTCCTTCAGTTCTTCCACCCGCCGGATTGGACGCGCCGAGCCCGCTTGTTACGCAGCCGGTTATTCAAACCCACATCGCGCTTATTTTTCTCGGACAGGCGTTTTTCTTTGTCGCGTTTGTTGCGGCGGTTTTGTATCTGTTCAGGGAAAGACGCATAAAAAGAGGCTCCCTCTCCCCGAATAACGACGGCTCATTTCTGCCCATAACGGGGCTGGACAGGGTTCAACACATAAGCCTGATTTACGGTTTTCCGCTCGCGACACTCGGCCTTGCGGTGGGATTTTTCTCGGCAAGTCAGATGGGCGCGGACTGGTCATGGGGCAAAAAAGAGACTCTTTCGATTGTAACATGGCTCATATACGCCGTTCTTATAAACGGCAGATTTGCCTACGGGTGGAAGGGAAGAAAATCGTCTTTTGGCGCGATAGCGGGATTTATCGCGGTCATCGCGGTATTTTTTGCGAGCTATTACATTATCCCCGGCTCGCATACCTTCGGCTGAAAAACAGGCAAAACAAACGGCTCAAAAAAAAGGCGCGGGAAAATCTCCGCGCCTTTTTGGTTTTTTTCCGGAGGAAAACCCCCTCTATATGTAGTGTCCGCCGTTGATGCGCAGGGTCGTCCCCGTAATCCAGTTTCCGGACTCCGAACACAGATAGACAACTGCGAGAGCCACTTCCTCGGCGGAACCGAATCTGCCAAGCGGTATGTCTTTGAGAATTGTCTTTCTTATGTCTTCGGGAACGCTCATGAGCATGTCGGTTTCAATAAAACCGGGAGCCACGGCGTTTACTCTGACTTTATTTCTGGAAAGTTCGCGCGCCATGCTTTTTGTAAAACCGGTTATTCCGGCTTTTGTTGACGCGTAGTTCGCCTGCCCGATGTTTCCCATTTCCCCGATTATTGAAGAGATGGAAACTATTGAGCCGCCGTCCTCGTTCGCGAGAATCGGGTCAAGCACGGATTTTGTGCAGTTGAAAACGCTTGAAAGGTTTGTCTGAATAACCTCGTTCCACTGCTCAACCGTCATTCTTTTGAGCATTCTGTCTCTGTTGACTCCGGCGTTGTTAATCAGAATGTTAACTTTGCCGAAATGGTTGACGGCCGCTTTGCCGATCATCTGAGCCTGATCGTAATTGCCCACATCGGCGCGCACGGTTACGCATTTTCTTCCGAGCGATTCAATTTCTTTTTTAACCGCGTCCGCGGCTTTGTCGTTTCTTGCATAGTTAAGCAGTATGTCCGCTCCGGCTTCCGCAAGAGCAAGCGATATCGCTTTTCCTATTCCTCTTGAGCCGCCCGTAACAACGGCGACCTGACCTTTAAGGTCGTGCATTTTTTCAAGCATGTTTTTATCCCTCCTCACCTTTGTAGTTGGCGAAGGCAATAATCTATTTACGGATACGATTTTGTCAAATCGGAACCCCTGTTAATTCCGTCAAAATTGAAAGCGCGGGAATTTATTGTATATTTTTTACCGGCTTATTTTTGAGCCAAGGAGAAACAATTATGTCACAGGAAAGAGGAAATCCCAGAGCGGTGGCAAGAAAAACTGAAGTCATCGGTTCTTCAAATATTTCGTGGGACGACGCGATTCAGTCCGCCCTTGAAAGAGCCAACAAAAGCCTGAGGGGTTTAATAGGAATTGAAGTCGTTAAACAAAACGCCCGAATTGAAAAAGGCAGAATAGCCGAATACCGGGTTCACATCATAATAACGTTTATGCTGGAAGACGCAAAAGAATAATCGCCGGAAAAAGGCTCCGGCATTATGAACAATTTTGTAAAATCTCACGGGCTCGGAAATGACTACATAGTTTTAGAGGAAAAATCCCTCTCCTTTAAACTCACGCCCGAAGCCGCGCGTCTTTTGTGCGACCGAAATCTCGGAATCGGCTCGGACGGAATTTTGCTTCTTGTTGAGTCCGAAAAATCCGATTTCGGATTAAAGATTTTCAACCCCGACGGCGGCGAAGCCGAAAAAAGTGGAAACGGCTTGCGCATATTCGCGAAATTCCTCCGCGATTACGAACACACAAATTCCGACAGTTTTTCCGTGGAAACTCCGGGCGGAATTGTCAGGGTGGAAATTCAATCGGAAAACGGCGCGGTTTCTTTTATCACGGTGGATATGGGGAAAGCCGTTTTTGACGCCGGAAAAATTCCCGTGGGCGGCGGTTTTTCTGGAGAGGTTGTTGGTGAAAAAATAGAAGCGGGCGGAAAACGGTTTGAATTCACCGCGGTGTCGGTCGGAAATCCGCACTGCGTTATTTTCACTCCAAACCCCTCGGAAACGGAAACCAAAGAGTTCGGTCCCGCGCTTGAAAACCATGAATTTTTTCCGAACAGAACAAATGTGCAATTCGCGCGCGCGGCGGAAAAAAACCGCCTTGAGATTTTTATATGGGAGCGCGGCGCGGGATACACTCTCGCATCCGGTTCAAGTTCATGCGCGGCGGCGGCGGCGGCGGTGAAAAACGGACTTTGCGAAAACTCTCTCACGGTTTCAATGCCCGGCGGAACGCTTAAAATTGAGGTCGGGGCTGATTTTGAAATACGGATGACCGGACCCGCCGAAGAGGTGGCATCCGGCAGTTTAAGCGCCGGTATTTTGCGCAAACTCTCCGCGCGGCAAGCGGAATGAAATGAACGGCACAATCTTCGTCTGCTCAAAGATTGTCCCCGTTTCGCATGAACCGGTAAAAAACGGCGCGGTCGCGGTAAGCGGCGAAAAAATAAAAGCGGTGGGCGGCGCGGAGGAAATAAAAAAAAGTTTTCCGGATTTCTCCGTCCGCGATCTCGGACGCGGCATTGTTCTCCCCGGATTTATAAACTGCCATACGCATCTTGAACTGGGCTGGCTCAAGCCCGAAAAAAAATTCAAAAGTTTCACCGCATGGCTCAAACACATAATTGACGGAAAATCGTCCGGGGCGGGCGCGGAACAAATAGAGCGTTCCGTAAAAGACGGCATTAAATCTCTAATAAAAAGCGGCGTAACAACGGTCGGTGAAATATCATCCTACGGAAACGACAGGAACATATTAAAAAACAGCCCGCTAAGAACGGTTCTTTTTCGTGAGATCATGGACGGCAGACCGGACACGGGCGGACAGCCGGAACAGTCCGCGAGATTTGAGGAGCGGTTTTTCCCTCACGCGCCGTATTCGTGCTCGCCCGAACTGATTGAAAAAGTTTTCAAAATATCGGCGCAAAGCGGCACGCCAACCGGAATTCATCTTGCGGAAAGCCCCGAAGAAACCGCTTTTGTAAAAGGCGAAAAAAACGGATTGGAAGAAAAAATATATCCCCTCATCGGAAAAACGCCGATGAAGCGGCACAAAGCAAAAACGCCGTTTCAATATTTGCGCGCAATCCAAAGCGGCGGCGCGAAAATTACGGGGATTCACATGGCGCATATTAAAAAAAACGAAATAAAACAAATACGCGAAATGGACATGGGCGTTGTTCTGTGTCCGAGAAGCAACGAGTTTCTCGGCACGGGAACGGCGCCGGTTTTGGAATACGCGGAAATGAAAAGAGTCGGTCTCGGCACGGACGGGCTTTCAAGCAACACAACGTTGAATTTTTTTGACGAAATAAAAGCGCTTTACCAACTCCTGCTTCCGCTCGGAGAAAAAACCGCCGCCGAAAAAGCCGTTCGCATCGCCACACTCGGCGGAGCCGAAGCGCTTTTTCTTGAAGACAGAGTCGGGAGCATTGAAACCGGAAAAGACGCGGATTTAATCTTCATTGAGGGCAAAGGAACGGAAAATCCGTATTTGGAGATTGTGGAAGCGGACGGAGCGGAGATTTTATAATTCACACTTTTTTGACATTTTAGCGTGAATACAACCCGTTGAGAGGGGCAATTCACGCTTTTTTGACATTTTAGCGTGAATTTGTATAATAGAGATGTGGCAACACCAAAATCTTTCAGAGACAAAATCCAGTCATTACGCGATGAATACATTTCCCTGAAACCCGGCGGGGAGTCTCTTTTAACTCTTATTGACGAGGCGGAAACACCTGAGAACATCTACAACTCAAACGCGATAGAGAACTCCACTTTGACGCTTGGCGAAACGGAGAAGATTTTGTTGGGAATGGAGATTTCCCGCAATGTTTCGGCGCGTGAGATTTTTGAGGCGAAAAATCTGGAGCGTGTAATTGCGTATAAGCGCGAAAAAGTTTCAAAAACTCCTTTGAGCGAAGAATTAATACTTTTTATGCACAATATGCTAATGAGCGGAATTGACGATTCCATAGCGGGTCGTTTCCGGCAAAAAGGCGAGTTTGTGCGGGTCGGCTATCACATAGCGCCGGGACCCGAACACATTAAAGAGATGACAGGCGAAATTCTGTTTTCTCACTCAAACGACATGGACGGTTATTTTTTGGACAAGATAGCGAAATTTCATTTGGATTTTGAAACCGTTCATCCGTTTTGTGACGGCAACGGACGCATCGGTCGGGTAATTATCAATTTTCAGTTATTGGAGTTGGGATTTCCGCGAATAATAATTCGCAATAAGGAAAAGCAGAAATATTACCGCGCATTTGATGAATATCCGTGAAAACAAAAAAACAAAAACCATGGAAAGCATTTTGTTTCTTGCTTTGGTTGAATCGCTGCACAAGCGGATAACTCATTTAAGGGGAGAGAAAATAGTCCGCTTGTCTGATTACATAAAGAAAAACAAACTGTCGGGACCGGCGATTACAAATGCCGCCCGCCGTCAAACCATTCCGGCTTTCCGCGAAAAGGGCGTCTGGAAGATTGGGGACGGGTATGAGCATAGAGTTCAAAAGGGTAAAGGAAGAAAGGGGGTAAATCGGAAACATTGAAATTGACCGGACTGCTCGGCGGATTTACAACCTTTTCCGCGTTTTCGCTTGAAACGCTCAGACTCATACAGAACGGGAGTTTAGGCAAAGCGGGGTTGAATATTGTTTTGTCCGTTTCCTTGTGCTTGATTGCTTGTTTTGCGGGGATGTGGACGGGAAGGAGTTTTTGATTTAGGATTAATGGAATAGCTGAGAAAACAGAAATGAAAAACACTAGCAACAGCAACTTACATAAGGCAAACAGAGCAAAAAAAGATGAGTTTTATACGCAACTTCCTGACATAGAAAGAGAGCTAAACCACTACGAAGGACATTTGAAGAATAAGGTTGTTTATTGTAATTGCGACGATCCCCGCGTCAGTAATTTCTTTCATTATCTTTCTTACAACTTTGAAAAGATGGGTCTTAAGAAACTAATTACTACCTGCTATAAAAATCAAAACGCAAATTTATTCAGTCAAAACGATTCCGAAAAAGCTATTTACCTGGAATATCAAGGAGATAAAAACGGAAACAAGATTCCAGACCCCGAAGAAATTGGAATCAAACCTTTAAAAGGCGATGGGGATTTCAGAAGCAAAGAAAGTATAGATCTTTTGAAACAATCTGATGTTGTTGTTACCAATCCGCCCTTTTCTTTGTTTAGGGAGTATGTTGCACAGATCGTGGAACAAGGGAAAAAATTTGTGATCATTGGCAATCTAAATGCAATCACTTATAAAGAAATTTTCAAATTAATCAAAGAAAACAAGATATGGCTTGGACACAGTATTCATAGTGGAGATAGAGAGTTTGGAGTTCCTGATGATTATCCACTAAAAGCTGCGGGTTATAGAATTGATGATAAAGGAAAAAAATATATTAGAGTTAAAGGGGTTCGCTGGTATACAAATTTAGATTATGATGAACGGCACGAAGATTTGATACTATACAAGAGGTATAACCCAGACGAATATCCTAAATATGACAACTACGATGCTATCAATGTTGATAGAGTAGCAAATATTCCTATGGATTATGAAGGTGTTATAGGGGTGCCAATTACCTTTATGGATAAATACAATCCAGACCAGTTTGAGATAGTAAAATTTAGAAAAGGTGATGATGATAAAGATTTATCAATAAACGGAAAATGTCCATATTTTAGAATTTTAATACAGAAAAAGGGAAATTAAGCATATGAAAATAGAACTCACAGAAATCACTATCCGTGAATTGTCAGAAGGCTATCAAGATAACGCCGAAGATGGCGTTGTCGGTTATGGTGGTAAACTGGATATTCGCCCGCCTTACCAGCGAGAGTTTATTTATAAGGACAAACAACGAGATGCGGTTATTGACACCATAACAAAAGATTTCCCGCTCAATGTAATGTATTGGGCAGTCCGTAAAGATGGGGATTTTGAAATCATTGATGGACAACAAAGGACAATATCCATTTGCCAATATGTAAAGGGCGTTTTTTCCTATGAAGGACTATATTTCGACAACTTACAAGACGATAAACAACAGCAAATCCGCGACTACAAACTGATGGTCTATCTATGTAGCGGAACAGACAGTGAAAAACTGGAATGGTTCAAAACAATAAATATTGCCGGCGAAGAACTCACCAATCAAGAACTGCGAAACGCCGTCTATTCTGGTTCGTGGGTTTCAGATGCCAAGAGATATTTTAGCAAAAATGGTTGCGCTGCTTATGGACTTGGTAGCGATTATTTGAAAGGTGTAGCAATCCGTCAGGAATATTTGGAAACTGCCATAAAATGGATAAGCAAGGATGATATAGAGGAATATATGGGAACTCACCAGCACGACAAAGATGCAGTTGAGTTGTGGAAATACTTTCAAAGTGTGATTAACTGGGTAAAAGCAGTTTTCCCAAACTATCGCAAAGAAATGAAGGGTGTAGAATGGGGCTTTTTACACAATGAATTTCAAAGTCAAAAGTTTGATTCGGTCAAGTTTGAAAATGAGATTTTAACACTAATGCAAGATGAAGATGTAACAAACAAAAAAGGGATATACGAATATGTTTTAACCCGTAAAGAGAAACATCTAAATATCCGTACTTTTAACGATAACCAAAAGAGAGAAGCATACGAAAGGCAAAAAGGAATTTGTGCAAAATGCGGAGAACATTTTGAATTAAATGAAATGGAAGCAGATCACATAACACCCTGGCACGAAGGCGGAAAAACAACACCAGAAAATTGCCAAATGTTATGCAAAGAAGACAACAGAACAAAATCGGGAAAATAAAAATACCACAAAACGCTCAAGATTTTATAGTTGGTCTTTACGAAGAATTTAGCGAAGGCAATTTTATATTCAGGGGCAATTCAGAAATTTTTAGTGAAAACGATGATCACATCAATTCATCGCTTTGTAGATGGGTAAAAAAGAAAAAAGCAATCAATAAATACCACAAACCACCGGCGATAGAAGAGGAGATAGTAAAAAAAGCAAAAAGACTCTTTCCCGACAAAACTAGCAACATAGAGATTTTAACCGACATAAGACATTATGGTGGCAAGGTCAATTTGATTGACTTCACCCGCGATTTACATATTGCGCTCTTTTTCGCCTGTACCGGCGACAAGTTTGACAAAGATGGAGAGATAATCGCTTTAAATACAAACACCCTTGAACAGTTAACGGAAATCAATTATAAGAAATTGAGCGCAAAATTAAACGGCAAAGTGGGAATAATAGAACCCGCCCAAACACAAGCAAGCAAAACAAGGGTTGTAGCACAAAAAAGCGTATTTGCCTATACCGAGGACGAATATATAAAAGAATTTCAATCTAAGAAAATTCCTCACGATTTGAAAGATGATATTTTGAATCATATTAAAAAATTCAATAATATCAGCCATGATACCGTTTATAACGACTTAATAGGTTTTATACAAAACGAAGCCAACTACGATACAGCGATGGGGCTATTTTATCAGGGCAACGCAAAGTTTGCATCAGGCAATCACCCGGGAGCAACTCTGGATTATAGCAAAGCAATAGAAATTAACCCGCAATTTGCTCCGGCATACAACAATCGTGGAAATTCAAAGTCTGCATTAGGCGATCACCCGGGAGCGATTCTGGATTATGACAAAGCAATAGAAATCAACCCGCAAGATGCTCCGGCATACAATAATCGTGGAAGTGCAAAGTCAGAATTAAGCAATCACCGGAAAGCGATTCTGGATTATGACAAAGCAATAGAAATTAACCCGCAATTTACTCCGACATACTATAATCGTGGAAATGCAAAGGTTGCATTAGGCAATCACCGAGAAGCAATTCTGGATTATGACAAAGCAATAGAAATCAACCCTCAATATGCCAAGGCATACTATAATCGTGGAAATGCAAAGTTTGCATTAAAAGATTACCATGGAGCGATTCAGGATTATGACAAAGCAATAGAAATCAACCCTCAATTTGCCGAGGCATACAATAATCGTGGAAGTGCAAAGGTTGCATTAGGCAAGTACTCGGAAGCGATTCAGGATTATGACAAAGCAATAGAAATCAACCCTCAATTTGCCGAGGCATACAATAATCGTGGAAGTGTAAAGGTTGCATTAGGCAATCACCCGGGAGCGATTCTGGATTATGACAAAGCAATAGAAATCAACCCGCAAGATGCCAAGGCATACTACAGTCGTGGAGATACAAAGGATTCATTAAAAGATTACCAGGGAGCAATCAATGACTACACAAAAGCGGGGGAGTTAGAGAAAAACTTGGCAAGCATGGTTGCAAAAGCAATAGACAAAGCTAAAAAATTCCTTTGAAAAAGATGGGCGGTTAATTACCCCACCCTAACCCTAAAAAACTCCCTCTTCCCAATCTTAACCTCAAAATCCTTCCCTTCCGGCAATTCCGCCCCTACATCCGTATATTTCTCCCCATTTATTGTAAGTCCGCCTTGTGTAATAAGCCGTTTCGCTTCCGCTCTGCTTTTGAGCGAATTTGAAACCTCAACGGCAAAATCAAGAACAGTCTTTACTTCCTTGCGCGAAACCGTTTTTTTCTTTGCATCCGCCGGAAACTCCCTTTTTGAAAACTTTCCGGCAAACGTGTTCATTGCTTTTTTCGCTTTCTTTTCATCGCCCAGCCATGCGGTTATTTCAAACGCGAGCGCTTTTTTCGCGTCCATCGGGTGCGCTTTTTTGAGTTTTTTAATCTCCGCCGGGGTTTTCGCGCTCAGCAGTTCGTAATATCTCCACATTAAATTGTCGGAAACCGACATAACTTTGGCGAAAACATCTTCGGGCGTGTCTTTCACGGCTATGTAGTTGCCGAGCGATTTTGACATCTTTTGAACGCCGTCAAGCCCTTCAAGAATGGGAAGAAACAAAGTCGCCTGCTGTGGCTGTCCGGAACGCTTTTGAACCTCTCTGCCGAGCAACAGGTTGAAAGTCTGGTCGGTTCCGCCTATTTCCACATCGGCGGAGAGCGCGACCGAATCGTATGCCTGAATGAGCGGATACAGGAACTCTTTTACCGAAATCGGCGCGCCCGATTTGTAGCGGGTTTTGAAATCGTCCCTTTCAAGCAGATTGGCGACATTCGCCATCGCCGCGAGACGCAAAATGTCCGCAGAATTCATTTTCGCGTGCCATTGGGAATTAAAACGCACTTCGGTGCGCTTTTTATCCAGAATTGGAAAAACCTGCCCTTCGTATGTTTTGGCGTTTTTCTTTATCTCCGCAGGGGAAAGCAACGGGCGTTCGTCCGCTCTTCCGCTCGGGTCGCCGATTTGCGCCGTAAAATCGCCAATGAGGAAAATAACCGTGTGCCCCAAATCCTGAAAATCGCGCAGTTTGCGCAACAGAACACAGTGCCCCAGATGCAGGTCGGGCGCGGTCGGGTCAAAACCGGCTTTAACGCGAAGCGGTTTTCCCTTTTTCAATTTTTCAAGAAGTTCGGAGTCCGAAACAAGCCCGTCCGCTCCCTTTTTGATAATCTCCAGTTGCTGTTTAGGGTCTTTCATATCAGGGAAGTTCCGTTGAACCCATAAGAAAACGGTCGCACTCTCTGGCGGCTTCGCGCCCTTCGTTTATCGCCCAGACCACAAGGCTCTGCCCCCTTCTCGCGTCTCCGGCGGCAAAAACCTTTTCAACGTTTGTGCGGTAGTCGCCGTATTCGGCTTTTATGTTTGAACGCTCGTCCGCGGCAAGCCCCATCTTATCAATAATGTGCTGTTCGGGACCCAGAAATCCCAAAGCCAGAAAAACAAGTTGCGCGGGCCAGAACTGCTCCGTGCCGGGTTGCTCCTCAATGGACATATTGCCGTCATTGTTTTTCCACTCAATCCGCACGGTGGTAAGCCCCTTCACTTTTCCGTTTTCGTCTTTCTCAATGCTTTTGGTGAGAACCCGGTATTTGCGCGGGTCTTCACCGAAAACCGCCATCGCCTCCTCCTGACCGTAATCAAGTTTGTAAACGCGGGGCCACTGGGGCCACGGATTGCTGTTCTCTCTGCCTTCGGGCGGCTTGGGAAGAATTTCAAACTGTAAAAGACTTTTGCACCCGTGCCTCATGACCGTTGCCACGCAGTCCGTTCCCGTGTCTCCGCCGCCGAGAACAATCACATCAGTATCCTTCGCCGAAATCGCGCCCGTTTTTTTGAAGTTTGAATCAAGCAGTTTTTTCGTGTTCTCACGCAGGAACTCCATGGCGAAATGGACTCCTTGCGCGTCCCTGCCGGGAACCTCAAGGTCGCGTGCCTGAGTCGCTCCGCAACACAGAACAACCGCATCGTTTGATTTCAAAAGTTTATCGGGAGCGATGTCCTTTCCGACCTCGGAGTTCACGACAAACTCAATGCCCTCCCGTCTTAAAATCTCAACCCTTCTCTCAACAACCGCTTTGTCAAGATGCGGATTTGGAATGCCATACATCAAAAGCCCGCCAATCCGGTCGTCCCTCTCATGGACGACAACAGTGTGCCCCGCGCGGTTGAGCTGTGCCGCGCACGCAAGCCCCGCGGGACCGGAACCCACAACGGCAACCTTTTTGCCGGTTCTCTTTTCGGGCGGAACGGGAACTATCCAGCCCTTTTCAAACCCCTTGTCCACAATGGCGCACTCTATGGATTTAATTGTTACGGGCGGCTCGTTTATGCCCAGAACGCACGAGCCCTCGCACGGCGCGGGGCAAATCCTTCCGGTGAATTCGGGAAAGTTGTTGGTTTTGTGCAACCGGTCAAGCGCTTCGCGCCAGCGGTTTCTGTAAATAAGATCGTTCCATTCGGGAATAAGGTTGTGAACCGGGCATCCGGTGGCCATTCCGGCGAGCATGTCGCCCGTCTGGCAGAACGGAACTCCGCAGTCCATGCATCTCGCGCCCTGAACGCCGAGGTCTTTTTCGGGGAGATGCCCGTGAAACTCTTTCCAGTCCGCGACTCTTTTTGACGGGTCGCGGTCTTTGCCGAGCCGCCTGTCGTGGCGCATAAATCCGGTTGGGTTGCCCATATAATCTCCGCTAATTTCCGCCTACGCGCGCCGCGTCCTTGATGTTCTCTTCAAACGCCGTCATAAGCGCCTCATCGCCGCTTATCCCGCGCGCCTCAACCCTGCTTATGGACTCAAGCATACGCTTGTAATCCCTGGGCATAACCTTGACGAATTTCGCGAGAGCGCCGTCCCAATCGCTCAAAATCCCTTCCGCAACCGCGCTGGAAGTGTACTGGAAATGGCGCATAATCATCGTTTTGAGTTCCCGCTCGTCATCGGAACCAAGCCCCTCAACGCTAACGCCCTGAGTGTTGCAGTTTTTCTTTTCAAAATCGCCCCGCTCGTCAAACACATAGGCAACTCCGCCCGACATGCCCGCCGCAAAATTTCTTCCCGTGCACCCCAGAACCGTTACGCGCCCTCCGGTCATGTATTCGCAAGCGTGGTCTCCCACGCCCTCAACAACCGCGTTCACACCGCTGTTTCTGACGCAGAATCTCTCTCCGGCGATTCCGCGAATATACGCCTCACCCGCAGTGGCGCCGTAAAAGGCGACATTGCCGACTATGATGTTATCTTCGGCGACAAAGGTTGACTCCCGCGGCGGGAACACCGCGATTTTTCCGCCTGAAAGCCCTTTGCCGATGTAATCGTTTGAATCGCCTTCAAGCAGCATAGTCATTCCGCGCGGAACAAAAGCCGAGAAACTCTGCCCCGCCGAACCGCGAAAACGCAAAGTAACAGTGTCGTCTTCAAGAACTGAAGAGCCGTAGGCGGCGGAAATTTTGTTGCCCACAATCGTGCCGACCGTGCGGTCAGTGTTTTTGATTTCAATGTCCGCTTCCACTTTTTCGCGGTTTTCTATCGCCGGAGCGCAAATGGCGAGCAGTTTTGTCATGTCCAGAGAGTCCGCTATGCCGTGGTCCTGCTCCACACTGCGGTAGGTTCCGTAGTGGTCGGGAACATCGGGCGAATACAGAACGGCGTCAAGATTCACGCCGGACGCCTTCCAGTGGTTTTTGAGTCCGACGCTGTGGAGTTTGTCCGTTCTGCCTATCATCTCATTGACGGTGCGGAAGCCGAGTTCCGCCATAATCCGCCGCGTCTGCCGCGCGACAAAACGCATAAAATTGACCGCATGCGCGGGGTCGCCGGTAAATTTTTTGCGCAGTTCGGGGTTTTGAGTCGCCACGCCGACCGGACAGGTGTCCAGATGGCAGACCCTCATCATCACACAGCCGAGCGCGATTAGCGGAGCGGTTGAAAATCCGTATTCCTCCGCCCCCAGAAGCGCGGCTATGACAACGTCTCTGCCGGTTTTCATCTGCCCGTCCGTTTCAAGAACGACCCTGCTTCTGAGGTTGTTCAGCAGTAGAGTCTGGTGGGTTTCACTTATGCCGAGTTCCCACGGCAAACCGGCGTATTGGATGCTGTTCTGCGGAGACGCGCCTGTCCCGCCGTCATTTCCGCTTATGAGAATTACGTCCGCATGCCCTTTCGCCACCCCCGCCGCAATCGTGCCAACGCCGGCTTCGGAAACCAGTTTGACGTTTATCCGCGCGCCGGGGTTTGAGTTTTTGAGGTCGTATATCAATTCGGCAAGATCCTCAATTGAGTAGATATCATGGTGCGGCGGAGGCGATATGAGCCCCACTCCGGGGGTGGAAAGCCGTACTTTCGCTATCCACGGATACACCTTCTTGCCCGGAAGCTGCCCGCCCTCTCCGGGCTTTGCGCCCTGTGCCATTTTGATTTGAATCTCATCGGAGTTGGCAAGATACTCCCCCGTTACCCCGAACCTGCCGGACGCAACCTGCTTAATCGCGCTTCTTCTCAAATCGCCGTTTTCATCGGGAATCCATCTGCGCTTGTCCTCGCCGCCCTCGCCCGTGTTGCTTTTCCCGCCTATTCTGTTCATCGCCACGGCGAGGCTTTCGTGCGTTTCGGCGCTTATTGAACCGTATGACATCGCGCCCGTTTTGAACCTTTTGAGGATTTCCTCCTCCGGCTCAACCTCGTCAAGCGGAACCGGTTTTTTCGCGAATTTGAAGTCAAGCATTCCCCTGAGCGTGAACATGCTGCGCTCTTCCTCTCCTATCATTTTCGAAAAACGCTCAAAATATTCAAAATTGCCCGTACGGCAAGCGCTCTGGAGCGCGTGAACGGTCTGCGGGGAATACATGTGCGCCTCACCGTCCCTGCGCCACTGATAAACGCCGCCCTCGTCAAGAGGCGCGTCCCGTTCGCCCCTTTGAGGAAAAGCGTCCCGGTAACGCCGCGCCGCCTCTTCGGCGACAACTCCAATGCCTATTCCGCCGATGCGCGACTGCGTGCGCGCGAAATATTTTTCCACAAACGGCTCTGAAAGCCCCAGCGCCTCAAAAATCTGCGCGCCGTGATAACTCTGAATCGTGGATATGCCCATCTTGGACATAATTTTGACAACACCTTTTGTGAGCCCGGTGATGTAGTTTGCAAAGGCGGTTTCCGCATCGGTTTCAATCCTGCCCTCGCATATGCTCGCCTCTATGGTTTCAAAAGCCAGATACGGATTTACCGCGCTCGCGCCGTAGCCGATGAGAAGCGCGAAATGGTGAATCTCGCGCGGCTCGCCCGATTCAAGTACGATGCTCGCCTTCATCCGGTTACCGTTGCGTATGAGATGGTGATGAAGCCCCCCAACCGCAAGAAGCGCCGGTATGGGGCACTTGCCCGCGCCCGCGCCGCGGTCTGAAATAACGAGAATGTTTGCGCCTTTTTTTATCGCCTCTTCCGCTTTTACAAACATCTTTTCAAGCGCGGATTCAAGCCCTTTGCCGCCGCTTTCGGGGTCAAAAAGACTTTCAAGAACTGCGGACTTGAAACCTCCGGTTGTGATTTTTTTAATCTTCGCCATATCACCGTTTGAAAGAACGGGGCTGTCAAGCTGGATCACTTTGCAACTGTCGGGCGCGGGAGAAAATATGTTTCCCATTGCGCCGAGATTCATATTTGAGGCGGTTACTATCTCCTCTCTGATTGAGTCTATGGGCGGGTTGGTTACCTGCGCGAACATCTGATTGAAGTAGTTGTAGAGAAGTTTGGGCTTCTGCGAAAGAACGGCAAGCGGAACATCGCGCCCCATTGCGCCGACCGTCTCAACACCGCTTGCCGCCATCGGCTCAAGCAAAATCCGTATCTCCTCAAACGTGTATCCGAACATCTTTTGCTGAACCGTAATTTCGTCGCCGGAAAAACCGCCGTGCACGGGAGCGTCCTTAAAATCAGACAGACGCTTCATGTGCTTTTCAGTCCAGTCCGTATACGGGGCGGCGTTTGAAAGGGCGGACTTAATCTCCTCATCGCCAATAATTTTGCCCTGCCGTGTGTCCACAAGCAGCATCCTTCCGGGCTCAAGACGCCCTTTGTAAACAACCTTTTCAGGCGCAAGCGGAAGAACACCGACCTCGGAGGAAAGAACAACCGTGTCATCGGTTGTAACGTAGTATCTGCTGGGGCGCAAGCCGTTTCTGTCCAGCACCGCGCCAACTTTTTCGCCGTCCGTGAAGCAGATGGACGCGGGGCCGTCCCACGGCTCCATCAAACAGCCGTGGTAACGGTAAAACGCCTTTTTCGCCGCATCCATGTCTTTGTGTTTGAGCCACGGCTCGGGCACCATCATCATAACGGCGCGCTCAATCGGGAACCCCGAAAGCACAAGAAGTTCAAGGCAGTTATCAAAAGCCGCGCTGTCACTCTGACAGGGCTCAATGAAGGGGAAAATCTCATCGGGCTGTTCACTGAAAGCGCCGCCTGAGCCGCCGAGCATGGGTTGCCGCGAGCGCATCCAGTTGGTGTTTCCGCGCAGGGTGTTGATTTCGCCGTTATGGATTATGTAGCGGTAGGGGTGCGCCCTGTCCCAGCTCGGCGTCGTGTTTGTGCTGAAACGCGAATGGACAAGCGCGATGGCGCTTTCAACCCGTTCATCATTCAGGTCGGGGTAGTATGAGGAGATCTGCCCGGTGGTCAGCATTCCTTTGTAAACAATGGTTTTTGACGAAATGCTTGAGATGTAAAATCCGTCCGCGGAAATAAGTTTTTCCGCCTGTTTTCTTATGACAAAAAGCTCTCTCTCAAAATCCGTGCCCGCCTCCGCGGCGCCGCGCCCTATGAACGCCTGACACACAAACGGCTCACAACCCCGTGAAGTGTTGCCGAGCAAAGAGTTGTCAGTCGGCACGGCGCGTGAGCAGAGAAACTTCCGCCCCCGGTCTTTGACGATTTTTTCAAACTGTTTGAGAACCCCGGCACGCTGTTTTTCGTCTTTGGGGGCGAACATCATGCAGATCCCGTAATCGCCCGGAGCGGGAAGTTCAACGCCTTGCTCCGCGCACACCACGCTGAAAAACCCGTGCGGAATTTGAAAAAGTATTCCCGCGCCGTCCCCCGTTTCGGGCTCGCATCCGCACGCCCCCCTGTGTTCAAGGTTGCGTAAAACGGTGAGCGCATCCGCCACTATCAAGTGCGACTTCACGCCCTTTATGTTCACAACAAATCCCACTCCGCACGCATCGTGCTCAAAAGTGGGGTCGTAAAGACCTTGCTTTTCAAGAGAAAAACCCATCAAACACCCTTTTTTTGAGGGGAAAACCAACGCAGCTCCGCCGCGCGAACCGGATAAAAATCACGGCTGTAACCCTAATTTGAAGGGTAACAGAAAAAACGCCCTTTTCAAAGGCGCGGAACGGGAGACAAATCAGTTGTGGTAAAAGTTCGTGATGGGCATACGCCGGTCTTTGCCGAACGCCTTGCGTGTCAGTTTTACGCCCGGAGGGGTCTGTCGCCTTTTGTATTCATTGCGGTCAACAAGGTCAACGATTTTCCGCACGGCCCCGGCGGACGCGCCGGAAAGGGAAATCACTTCGGCAACGCTTCTGTCATCTTCAACATAGTGTTTCAAAATCCCGTCCAGAACGTTATACGGCGGCAAGTTGTCTGAATCGCGCTGGTTTGCCTTGAGTTCGGCGGACGGGGGCTTTTCAATAACCGCCTTCGGAATGGCTTCAAAACCGCGCTTTTTGTTGTAGTGGCGCGCGAGTTCGTAAACAAGGGTTTTCTTCACGTCCTTTATGACGGCGAAGCCGCCCGCGGTGTCGCCGTAGAGCGTGGAATACCCGACGCTGAGTTCGCTTTTGTTTCCGGTCGTGAGAACAAGCCGGCCGAAACGGTTTGAAAAGGCCATGAGAATGTTGCCGCGCACGCGTGCCTGTATGTTTTCAAGCGCGATGCTTGATTTTTCGCCCGCACGGAGTTTGAACGGCTCCGGCGCGTGTTTTTTGTAGGAAGAAATAATCCCCTCAATTGGAATAGAGCGAAGCTCAATTCCCAGATTCGCGGCGAGGGTTTGCGAGTCTTTTATGCCGGATTTTGAACTGAAAATGGACGGCATGTTCACTGCGACAACCCTTTCAGGACCCAGCGCCTCAACCGCGACCGCACTGACAAGAGCGGAATCAATACCTCCCGAAAGGCCTATTACAACAGTCTCAAAGCTGTTTTTTTCAACATAGTCGCGCGTGCCGAGAACAAGGGCGGAGAGGATTTCATCGTTTCGGGCGGCAAAAGGCGTTATTTGCGGGAGAGGGGCGGCGCGCTTTTTTGTAAGGCGTGTCTTCGCGGCGGGAAATTTGATTTTGTACTCGGCGCGGCGTTTTCTCCCGGGCGTGGAGACATCAAAATCGGCAAAAATCATATCTTCACAAAAACCCGGAGCCCTCGCGGTTACGGCTCCTTTTTTGTCAAAAAAAGCGCTGTGTCCGTCAAAAACAAGTTCGTCCTGTCCGCCCGTCATGTTGCAGAAAGCGAGCGCCGTGCCGGCTTTTTTCGCCCGTGCGCGAAGCATCTTCTCCCTCGTGGCGGGTTTGCCGATTGAATACGGCGAAGCCGATATGTTGATTATCAAATCCGCGCCGCGCCGCGCCTGCTCAAACGCGGGACCGTCTTCAAACCAGATGTCTTCGCAGATGCTCACGCCCATTGCGAACCCCCCGCCCTCAAAAAGCGCCGCGCCGTCTCCGGGCGCGAAATAGCGGTTTTCATCAAAAACACCGTAGTTGGGAAGCAGATTTTTCCTGTGAATTCCGGCGATTTTTCCACCCGATATTACCGCCGCGGAGTTGTAAAAAACGGGTGATTGTTTTGTTCCGCGCCTCTCCGCAAAACCCGCGACAACCGTGAGGGGATAGGCGCACTTCACTATTTGCTCAAGCCCTTTGAGATTTTTGTCTATGAATCCGGGTTTGAGAAGCAGGTCTTCAGGCGGATATCCGCAAACGGCGAGTTCGGGAAAACAAATGATGTCCGCACGGGAGGCGAGCGCTTTTTTAATTTCGCGTTTAATCTTTGAAACATTGCCGCTGATGTCGCCCACGCGGCAGTTAATCTGGCACAGAGCCACCCGCACGATGCTCATTCATGCCCTCCTGCGGGACTGTACTGCTCAACATCACCGAGCGTGGCGGCGGCTATTTCGTCCATTGAAACCTTTTCTTCAAGACGCCTGAGAACTGAAATCCGGCACTTCGTTCTCGGAGACGGCGAAACAAGCGAGCAACATTCGTTATACGGCTTGATGCTGTGTTCGTAGGTTCCGGCGCGGCGCGCTTTTTCAACTATTTCGTTTTTATCCCAGCCAAAAAGCGGGCTCAGCACAAGATGGTCAAGCCCGATGTAGGCGCTGCCGATGTTTTCAATGGTCTGCGAAGCGACCTGCCCTATGCAATCTCCGGTAACGATGCCCCCGTAACCGTGCTCCGCGGCAAACGCACTTGCGGTTTTGAGCATAAATCTTCTGAAAAGAACAAGTTCGTAGCCCCTGAATGAGCCCGTGTCCGGGAAATCCGTGAGCGCGCGGCTCTGAAAAAATTTGTAAGGCGCAAAAAACAGCCTGGAAGCGGGAGCGTAACGGCGTAGAACGCCGAAAATATCCGTTATTTTGGTGTCAAGCACGCCGGAGAAATCGGGGAAAACATGGAAATGGAGAAAATCAACATTGCAACCGCGCTTCATCGCGCAAAGAGCGGCGACCGGAGAGTCAATGCCGCCTGAAAGAAGGCACAAAAGAGGGGCTGAAGTGCCGACCGGAAGCCCGCCGAGACCGGGCTTTTTTTCAAAATGCAGGCGCGCGGTGTCAGAGTCAATGCGGATATAGACCGGCAGGTCGGGCGCGGAGATGTTGACTTTGAGCCCGAAACGCAAGCGTATTTCCTCACCAACTTTGGACGCGATTTCGGATGATTTCATCGGAAACCGCTTATCAGAGCGTTTGACGAAAACAGCGAAGGTTTTTTTCCCGCCGCCGCATGAGGAAAGAATTTCCCCCACTTCTCGCAGAGTGAGTTTCACAATTTCATCAAGATTTTTCGGGCATGTGTGGCAACGCGCATACCATGAAATCCCGAAAACTTTTCCGAGATTTTCGGGATTTCCTTCACGCATAACAACGCGCTCTCTGTGTGCCTCAAACCGCCCGCCGGTTATGACCTCGGCGTTGCGCACAAGAGCGGCGGTGAAATCGCTCCGGTTCTTCCCCTTGAGCGTCAAATCCCCGTAGTGAACAAGAACTTCCATCCGGATTGTGTATTATACACCACCTTATCTCGAGCGCGGAACACCGAACTTTGGGAAAATTGAAAAAACATATATTGACGGGCATTTGCGCCCTGTGTGTGTATGCCGTTGCAAACATCTCAATTCCCGCCGTTTCTCAGGAACATCAGTCCCCTCAAATTATCGGAGAGGTTTTTGAGATTTTAAGTGAGAAATTTGTGAGCAAATCCGAGATTGATTTTGAGGAAATGCTCAAAGAGGGGCTTAACAACCTTGAAATCAGCATAGACGAGGTTCTTGTTAAGTGGAATAAAAACGAAAAATCGTTTGAACTTGTGGTGGGGGAGAGGAGAAAAAGTTTCCGCAGCGCAAAACTGCGCTCGTGGAGCGATCTTGAAAAAATATCAAGCGAGGTGTTTTCTTTTGTGAGTTTAAGCGCGCATGAATGGGAAAAAGAAAACGAAAAAATAGAGTACACAATGGTCAACGGAATGCTCGCAGCCATAGACCGCCATTCGCGCATTATTCCCCCGAGAGACTATAAAGATTTCATAATTGAGACCGAAGGCAGTTTTTCGGGGCTCGGAATTGTCATCAGCACGCGCAAGGGGTGGATAACCGTCATTTCCCCGATTGAAGACACTCCCGCTTACAGGGCGGGAATTAAAGCCGGTGATAAAATTGTCCAGATAGAAAATGAGTCAACCGTGAATATGTCTCTGGTTGAGGCCGTGCACAGGCTCAGGGGACCAAAGGGCGAGCCCTTAAACATAAGAATACTCAGAGACTCAATGGAAAAACCCGAACCCCTCACGATAGTGAGAGACATAATAAAAATAGAAAGCGTTGAGGATTACGTTTTTTCGGACGGAATCCTCTACATGAAAATTAAAAATTTTCAGAGAAACACTACCGAAAGCGCGGTTGAAGCCCTGAAAAAAAGAAAAAAAGAGCGCAAGATTACGGGAATAATTCTTGATTTAAGAGACAATCCCGGCGGACTTTTGTCTCAAGCGGGCCTTATTTCCGACCTTTTCCTGAAATACGGCACCGTCTTCAGCGTTAAAACCGGCGACGACATCAGAGAGCGTCCCGCCAATGCAAGAGATATTTTTGAACTGCGGGAAAAAACAGTTGTTTTAATTAATTCCGGCACTGCGAGTGCGTCTGAAATTGTAACCGGAGCCCTCAAAGAGAACGACAGAGCGCTCACAATGGGAACAAAAACTTTCGGCAAAGGCTCAATTCAGGACATTTTTGAACTTGAAGACGGCTCGGCACTGAAACTCACGATAGGCGGCTATCTTATTCCCGGAAATATCTCTATTCACAAAGTCGGCATAATGCCCGACATATTTATTGAACAGGTTGATTTCTCAGAAAAAAGAACAATTTACAAAACTCCCGAATTCTCTTTCCTGCTTGAAAAATACAGAGAGGAAAACAAGAACGAAAAAGACTGGCGTGAGCCCAACCCGCCTTTCTATGCGTTCAAAATTCTCAACGAATCGCTCCTTTCCGATGACGACGAAAACAAGAAACGCAAGAATGTGTCAAAAAAGGAAAAAATGAAAGAAAAGGAAAAAGACCCGCTAATCACGGCGGCACGCCGGATAATAAACATGGCTGACGGAGCTTACAGAAGCGACATGCTCAAAACGGCCGGAAAGGTTCTTGAAAGCATCGGCGAAGAAGATGGGCGCATAAGGGAAAAACTCGCGAAATTCAAAGTGGACTGGTCGTTGAACGGGGAAACAACTGAAAAAAAACCGCAAATTCGCTCAAAAATCACTCCGGCCAACGGAATATTCAAAGCCGGAGAAAAATCCGAAATAAATATTGAAGTTACAAATCTCGGAAGTGAACCGATTTACAGGCTCACCGCCGTTACTGATTCGGGAAATCCTCTTCTGGACAACAAAGAGTTTATTTTCGGAAAAATCGACCCCGGCAAAAAATCATCATGGAAAACCGAACTGAAAATTCCCGACAACGCCTCAACACGCAATGATGAATGCGTTATCAGGTTTTTTGACTCCTCCAAAAAAGAGGTTTTTTCTCAAACCTTCACTGCCGCGGTTGAGGGAAAAGTCAGCCCCTCCATCAGTTACAACTACGAAATAATTGATGATGGCAGGTTCGGCTCAAAAGGCAACGGTGACGGAAGAATAGATAAAAAAGAAACAATCTCTCTGCTTTTCAGAATAAAAAACACCGGCAAAAGTGAAGCCGAAGAACTGGGAATTTATTTGAAAAACCGGTCGGGCAAAAAACTTTTTCTTGAAAAAGCCATAGAGCAAATGGGGGAAATAAAACCCGGCGAATCAAAGGACGTGGTGATGAAATTCAGCGTTAAGGGCGAATGGGGAAAAGAAGAATACCCCGACATGGCAGAATTTGATCTTATCGCGAACGACTTTCAAATCGGATTTTTCTCAAAATACGAAATAACCATTCCGGCGCACGAACCGGCGGGTTTTTCCCGCAAGAAGGAAATCGTTCAAACAACCGCGGACGCCGTTATACTCGGCGGCAGTTTTGAAGACGCGCAGGAGGTTTCGGTCGCCAAGGAGGGGTCTTCCTACATATCTGAGGGACGGGTCGGCGAGTGGTCAAAGGTGCGGCTCGACAAAAAAAGAAGCGGTTGGATAAAAACCGACATAACTTCGCCCTCACAAGGCAAAGCAAAGCCCGATTTTATTTATGCACTTAAAAGCCCCCCGGCAATACGGCTTGGTTCTCAAGTGTTGCTGACGGACAAAAAAGAGATAGAAATAAATGGTTCAGTGAGCGACTCTGACCCCGTGGTCAACATCTCCTTTTTCAACAATGGCGACAAAATACACATTATAAATTCGGAGGGTAAAAATCAGAATTTTAAATTCAACCTTCCCCTTGAAGACGGCGTGAACGAACTGAAAATAACCGCAAAAGACTCCGGCAATCTCAAAAGCGTCCGCACCTTTTATATAAGAAAAAAGAGTTGAGAAACATTAAAATAACAGTTGAATACGAAGGCACCGATTACAGCGGCTGGCAGAGACAGAAAAACTCCGGCGAAACAATTCAGGAAAAAATAGAAAACGCCCTGCTGAAAATTACAAATGAAAAAATATCGGTTGCGGGCTCGGGCAGAACGGATGCGGGCGTTCACGCAATCGGCCAGGTCGCAAATTTTCTCACTTCGTCAAAAATGAGCGAGGAAAAACTCTGCAAGGCGCTTAATTCGGTTTTGCCGCGCGACATAACGGTAAAATCGCTTGAGGAAGCCCCCGCAGGTTTTCATTCGCGCGTTTGCTCAAAGAAAAAAACATATTTTTACAAAATACTCAACCGCGCCGCGCCACCCGCTCTGGACAGAAAAACATGCTGGTATATACCGCAAAAACTGGATGTGAATTCAATGAACGCCGCATGCGCGTGCCTCGCGGGAAAACATGATTTTGCCGTGTTCGCGAACGCGGACGCGAAGGTAAAAACAACCGTGAGAACGGTTTTTTCCGCAAATATAAAACGGGACGGGGACTTTATAATTTTCACAATTTCCGCGGACGGATTTCTCAAACGCATGGTGCGGCTTATTGTCGGAACGCTTGTGCGTGTGGGCAAGGAAACCCTAACCGTCAAAGGTTTCGGGGAAATTCTAAAAACCGGCGAAAAAACCCGCGATGTCATCGCCGCTCCACCGCAGGGGCTTTTTCTTGACAATGTTGAGTATAATGCCCGGCACGTTTGAAAATATGCCGAAATGGGCGACCAAATCAACGCCACAAGGAAAAGTGATATACTGACCCCTCAAATGCCGAAAATTCTTGTAATTCCCGGAGACGGAATCGGTTCCGAAGTAATTTCTGCGGCTCTCGGCGTTCTCTCGGAAGCCGAAAAAATATCCGGCGTTTCGTTTGAAAAAGAAACCGAACTGTTCGGCGGTTGCTCAATAGACAAACACGGCGTTCCCGTAACGGATGAGGTTCTCGCCAAGGCGCAAGCCACAGACGCAGTGCTTCTCGGAGCGGTCGGAGGGGAAAAGTGGGAAAATGTTGAACACTCAATCAAGCCGGAAACGGGACTTTTAACTCTCAGAAAACAACTTAAAACCTACGCGAATCTGCGTCCCGCAAAGGTCTATCCGGCGCTCGCGGACGCCTCAACGCTCAAAAAAAATGTTGTTGCCGGAACGGACATTCTCGTTGTGCGCGAACTCACGGGAGGCATCTATTTCGGCGAACCGAGGGGAATTAAAAACAAGCCCGGCGGTGAACTTGAGGGAATAAACACTCTGCGCTATTCAACGGGCGAAATAGAGCGGGTGGCGCGGCGCGCTTTTTCGGCGGCACGGTCACGAAAAGGGATTTTGACCTCCGTTGACAAATCCAACGTTCTTGAGTCAATGGTTCTGTGGCGCGACACGGTTTCAAAAATCGGGTGCGATGAATTTCCCGATGTTAAACTTGACCACCTGTATGTGGACAACGCGGCGATGCAGCTCATAAGAAGGCCCGGAAGTTTTGATGTGATTCTCGCGGGCAATCTGTTCGGGGACATAATAAGCGATGAGGCGGCGCAATTGACCGGCTCGCTGGGCATGCTTCCTTCGGCGAGCATAGGGGACGGCGGGGCAATATATGAGCCGGTTCACGGAAGCGCACCGGACATCGCGGGCAAAGACATCGCCAACCCCATCGCCGCCATACTTTCCGTCGCGATGATGCTCAAATACTCTTTCGCGATGGACGAAACCGCTGAACAAATAGACTGCGCGGTGGAAAGTGCGCTTGATGAAGATTTCAGAACGCCTGACATTTACGAAAAAGGAAAAAAGAAAGTCGGATGCCGCAAAATGGGAGAAATAATAGCGGGCAAACTGCGCGGCGCGTAGAGCAAGAATCCGCAAAGACCATCGCGGATAAATTCAGCCATTTTGCGTCCGACACCGGAAACAAAATCGGGGAACTCACCGCCCTTTTGCGGCGCGGCCGCGAAAAAATACAGGTTTCCGGACTCACCGGAGGCGCGGTATTCCTCACTGCCGTTCTCACACAAAAATTCCTGAAAACCCGTGTTCTTTATATTGCGGGCTCAAAGGAAAACCTCCGCCGTGCGAGTAAAGCTGTGGAAACTTTCACGGGCGAAGAACCTCCGGTCTTAAACCCGCGCGAAACCTCTTTCGCCGTGCGGGCTCAAGTAGCCCCGATTGTGTGCGCGGATATTGAAACAATCTTTGAAAAAATTGTGTCTCCGTCTTTTCTGCAATCGGCGTCAATTCCGGTAAAAACCGGAGACGAAATTGAGCGCGACAATTTTATACGGCGGGTTTCCGAAGCCGGCTATGAAAAAAAAGAGTTCGCGCGCCTTGAAGGCGAAATGAGTGTAAGAGGAGCCATTGTTGACATCGCACGCGCAGGAAAGCAGCCTCCCCTGCGCGTTGAGTTTGCGGGTGACAAAATAAGGTCAATGAGGACTTTTGACCCGCAAACACAAATATCCGAAACGCGAACGGAAAAAGAGCGGATTCTGCCCGCCGCAAGCGCGGACAACGGCGCGGCTTTGTCATCAATTTTTGACTGCTGCGGAAAAAACACGGTCGTTTTTATTGAAACTTCGCAGGGCGGCGTTGAGCAGACTCTCAAAGACCTCGCTCCTGAAAACAGGGAAAACATTTTGAGTGTCCGTGAAATCACAGAGGAGATTGAACAACGCAAAACGGTGGAAGTTCCGGCATTCGGCGCGGGCGAAATTGATTTCCAAACCTCAAAAACCGCGCGCGCGGACACCGGAACGACCACTTCGGGCAAAATGCTCGGCGCGGCAAAACGCCTGCGCGAGAGCGGCTACGAACTGAAACTTTTTCTTGAGAGCAAAAACGAAATTGAAAAAATACGGGAAATTTTCGCCGAACAGGGTGTCGATACCGCGGATTTTTTTGAGGGAACATCGGGCGGGGGTTTTGTTTTTCCCGACATCGGAACGGCTTTTATAGACGAACGTGATTTCGCCGAAAAAATACCCGCCGTAAAACCCCGCAGCGCGAAAGGGAAATTTCCGGTGTCCGGGTTTGAAGCGAATTTCGGAGATATAAAAGACGGTGATCTCATCGTCCACCGCGAATTTGGAATCGGGATATTCCGGGGTTTGAAAAATCTGACCATACGGGGGGAGAAAGCCGATTTTATAGAGTGTGAATATCACGGCGGCGATAGCGTTTACGTGCCCGTATTAAAGTTCAAATTTCTGCACAGATATGTTGGAAACGAAGACGAAATGCCGAAAATTGACAAACTGGGCTCCGCCGCATGGGTCAAAACCGTGCGGGGCGCAAAACAGGCAACTGAAACGGTCGCCAGAGAATTGCTTGAGCTTTACGCAAGCAGAAAGTCCGACGACGGGCACAGTTTTTCCAAGCCGGATGTGGAGTTTCGCGAGTTTGAAATAGGTTTTATGTTTGAAGAAACGCCCGACCAGAAAAAAGCCATTGAAGACGTTATGGAAGACATGGAATCGCCGCGCCCGATGGATCGGCTGATTTGCGGCGACACCGGTTTCGGCAAAACCGAAGTGGCTTTACGGGCGGCTGTAAAAGCCGTGATGGACGGCTTCCAGGTCGCCTTCATAGCGCCCACCACACTGCTTGTGGTGCAGCATCTTAAAACCGCGCGGGGCCGTCTTGAAAAGTTCCCCGTGAATGCGGTCGCGTTTTCAAGATTCAACTCTCCGAGTGAGGAAAAAGCCGTTCTTGAGGGCATGGAGCGCGGAACGGCGGACATCGTAATCGGAACGCACAAACTTCTCGGCAACAAGGTCAAATTCAAAAATCTTGGTCTTATGATAATAGATGAAGAGCACAAATTCGGTGTCAGGCACAAGGAAAAACTGAAAACGCTCAAAGCGAACCTTGATGTGCTTTCGCTGTCGGCAACTCCAATCCCGCGAACGCTTCAACTGTCGCTCACGGGAATAAGGGACATAAGCACGATTCATTCCCCTCCACACGGGCGGCTTCCCGTGAAAATACAGATTAGGAAATGGGACGCGCCCCTGATACGCGACCTTGTTGAGCGGGAAATTGCGCGCGGCGGCGGCGTATTTTTCATCCATAACAGGATTGAAACCATCGCTGCGGTGGCAAACCGCCTCAAAGAGATAGTCCCGCAGGTTTCAACCGGGGTTACTCACGGAAGAATGGGCAAAAAAGACCTTGAAACGAGGATTGAAAAGTTCGCGCGCGGAGACACGGACATGCTGATAACAACCTCAATAGTGGAGTCCGGACTGGACATCACAAGGGCTAATACAATAATCATCAATGACGCGCACACCTTCGGCATCGCGGACCTTTATCAACTCAAAGGGCGCGTGGGCAGAGGCAGGGAACAGGCGCACGCCTGCCTGTTGGTGAGCAACAAACATTCGCTCACTGAAACCGCGTGGAAACGACTTGAGAGGTTTGCGGAACTGTGGGACTTCGGCTCCGGATACGAACTCGCTTTCTCTGATATGCGCATGAGAGGGGTGGGAAATCTGTTCGGTGTTGCGCAGTCCGGGCATGTCGCCGCTGTCGGGGTTGAGTTCTATCTTGATATGCTGCGCGAGGCGGTGGAGAAACTGAAAACCGGCAAGCCGCGCCGCAAGGTTGAGCCGGAAATCAGAACGAAAATTGAGGCGCGCATTCCCGAAGACTATGTGAAAAACGGCGGCGAGAGGCTTGTGTTTTACAAAAGAATCTCATTGGCGTCCGCGATGAGCGAGGTCAAAGAGATTAAAAGGGAACTCACAGACCGCTTCGGTCCCGTTCCGCGCTGCCTCGCCAACCTGCTTGCGCTCACCGAACTCAAAACAGTGCTTAAAAAACACTCGGTCGGTTTTATGGAAATAGACGCTGAAAACGCGGGCGCTTACGCAACAAAAGACGGCACGGACACGAAAGCGCTTTTTTCTAAAACCCGGGACGGATGGAAAATACGCTCTCTCGGAGGGCTTCCCGAACCGGCGGCCAGAAGCGCGGCGCGGCTGCTTTCTTCTATAAAACAGGTTTAGGGTGTACAATAGCGCTCGTGAATCGCTCCAAAATAATCTTAACGCTTGCGCTCGCGGTTGTGTTCGTTTTTCCGGGACTGTCGGCCGCCGAACCCGTTGACGGCATAGCGATTGTAGTCAATGACTCTGTTGTCACTCTTTCCGAATACGGGAAAAAAGAAAGAGAGATAAAAAGCCGGTTTCCGCAGGCAAACCGCAAAGAGATAGTAAACGCCGTTGTGCAGGAAATGATCCTCACGCAGACAGCGGAGGGAAAAAACTTGAGCGTCTCAAAGGACGAACTCGCCGCCGCAGTTAAAATATTCAAACAGTCCCAGGAACTCAACGACGAGGGACTCGTCAATTTTCTCGCGAAAAAACAAACCACGCTGAATGAGTTTTTCAGCGAGATAAAGATTCAACTTTTAACCTCAAAACTTGTCCGGCATGAGGTGGAGCGTCTGGGGTTTTCGATGGACGAGAAAAAAATTGAGGAGTTCTATCTGCGCATCAATCCGGACGCAAGCAGAGACTCTCAGGTGAGAATAGCGCACATTCTTTTGCCCAAAAACGGCTCGCGCGCGCTTGAAAACGCGCGCGCAATCGCGGACAGGGCAAAAGCCGAAGGAGCGGATTTCGCCGCGCTCTCGTTGCGGCACTCAACGGATGTCCGAACCGCGAGCAAGGGCGGAGACCTCGGATATTTCACCTACGGCGAACTCATTAAACCCTTGCGCGAAGCCGTGGACGGAGCGCAGGCGGGCGACATCAACGGACCCGTTGAGTCAAAAGCCGGATTTCATATAGTTAAAGTGATAGCCATCAAGGAAGGCGGAACTCTTGTTCCGCCTGAAATGAGACTCTCTCTGATTGATAAAATCGCCACGATTGAGTCCGAACGCATAATAGCCTCCCTCATAGAGGAGGGGGTTGAAAGTTCCCACATAGACGTAAGAATCCCGCAGGCGAATTAATCCTCTTCATACGCATCCGGCGGCGGGCAGGTGCAGAATAGGTTTCTGTCTCCGTAGGCGTTGTCTATGCGCGAGACCGCGGGCCAGAACTTATTTTCAGCGACAAAATCAGCCGGGAAGCACGCTTTTTGCCGCGAATACGGCAAGTCCCACTTTTCAGATGTAACATTTTTTGCCGTGTGCGGGCTGTTTTTCAGCACATTGACAACCCTGTCTTCCGAGCCGGACTCTATCTCGGCGATTTCAGCGCGGATTTTTTCAAGCGCCTCGCAGAAACGGTCAATCTCGGCTTTTGATTCGCTCTCAGTCGGCTCTATCATTATCGTGCCCGCAACCGGCCATGAAACGGTCGGCGCGTGAAACCCATAGTCCATAAGTCTTTTGGCAAAATCCTCAACTTCAATATCGGCGGTCTTCTTGAACTCTCTCAAATCCAGAATGAACTCGTGGGCAACTCTTCGCCTATCGCCCTCATACAGAACCTTGTAAGTCCGCGCGAGCCGCTGTTTCATGTAATTGGCGTTGAGTATGGCGTGCATGGTAGCGCGCCGCGAGCCTTGCGAGCCGAGCAGTTTTATATATGCATAGGAAACGATGGATATGCTCGCGCTTCCCCACGGAGCCGAAGAGACCGGAGCGGTTCCGCCCGGTCCGGAGTCCTCAAACGGATGCCCGGGCAGAAATGCGGCCAGATGCTCCGCGACGCAAATGGGGCCCATTCCGGGCCCGCCGCCGCCGTGCGGTATGCTGAAAGTTTTGTGCAGATTAACATGGCACAAATCCGCCCCTATGAATGCGGGGTTTGTGATTCCGACCTGCGCGTTGAGGTTTGCGCCGTCCATATAGACCTGCCCGCCGTGTTCGTGAACAATTGAGCAGACCCGTTTTATGTCTTTCTCAAAAACCCCGTGCGTGGAGGGATAGGTAATCATTATCGCGGCGAGAGAAGCGGAGTGCTCGGAGCATTTTTTCTCAAGATCCTTGATGTCTATTGAGCCGCCCTGCGTGCAGCCGGTTATAACAACCTTCATTCCCGCCGCCGCCGCGCTCGCGGGATTTGTTCCGTGAGCCGAAGACGGCACAAGAACCACGTTCCTGCCCTCATCCCCGTTGCTCCTGTGGTAAGCCCTTATGACCATAAGTCCGGCGAATTCCCCCTGAGCGCCGGAGTTCGGTTGCAGGGACGCGGCGGAAAATCCGGTTATTTCACAAAGACTCGCGCCGAGTTCGGTTATGAGCCGCTCATACCCCTTCAACTGGTCGCGCGGGGCGAACGGGTGAATGTTCGCAAAACCGCTCAAACTTACGGGAGCAAGTTCCGAAGCGGAATTGAGTTTCATCGTGCATGAACCCAGAGGTATCATGGAGTGGGTAAGGGAAAGGTCTTTATTTTCAAGCCGTTTTAAGTATCTGACCATCCCGGTTTCCGAATGGTGCGTGTTAAAAACCTGATGGGACAGAAAACCGGTTTTTCTCGCGAGCGCGCCGCGCATGTCTTTTTCCTCCGAAACCGCGCCTTGCGGTATTTCGGGCGCGGCGGCTGAAACCGCTTCTGAGAATATCCGTAAAATCAGTTTCAATTCCGCCGTTTCGGTCGTCTCGTCAAGCGAAATGCCGACCCTGTTCCGGTCGTGAAGAAAGTTCGCGCCGTTTTTGAGCGAAATTTCCCTGATCCTCTCTGCGGTTCCTTCGGGCATTTGCGAAAGATCAAACGAAAGGGTGTCAAAAAAACACTCGCCATCGCACGAAAATCCGAGTTTCTCAAGTTCGCGTGAAAGAACGACCGCCGAGGAATGAATTTTCCGCGCCATTTTTTCAAGCACTTCGGCGCCGTGATACACGCAATACATCGCCGCCATAATCGCGGGCAGAGATTGCGCGGTGCAGATGTTGGAAGTCGCCTTTTCCCTTCTTATGTGCTGCTCACGCGTCTGAAGCGACATTCTGTAAGCGCGCAAGCCGTCGCGGTCAACCGAAACACCGATAATCCTGCCCGGAACCTGACGCTGAAAATCGCTTCGGGTCGCGAAATAAGCCGCGTGGGGTCCCCCGCAACCCATCGGAACGCCGAACCGCTGGGTTGAGCCTACAACAGCGTCCGCTCCAATCTCTCCGGGAGGAGTGAAAATCGCGAGAGACAAAATATCCGCCGCGACTGCCACGAGAACCCCCTCTTTGTGGGCTTTCTCAATGAAAGCGGAGTAATCGCGCGCTCGCCCGTATCTGTCCGGAAACTGAAGCAACGCGCCGAAAAAACCGCCCTCAGGGTCAAAACTCTCAAAATCACCAACAACCATCTCTATTCCGAGCGGCTCGGTTCGAGACTTCAAAACCTCAATCGTCTGCGGAAAGCAGCCGGAATCAACAAAAAACCTGTTTGGCGCTCGCGCGCGCGATTTTCCGGAAGCGATTCTGTGAAACATCGCCATCGCCTCGCACGCCGCCGTTGATTCGTCAAGCAGAGAAGCGTTGGCAATATCCATCGCGGTCAAATCGCATACAACGGTTTGAAAATTGAGAAGCGCTTCCAGCCGCCCTTGCGCAATTTCCGCCTGATAGGGGGTGTATTGCGTATACCAACCGGGGTTTTCCAGAACGTTTCTTTTAATCACCTCCGGCGTCTTACAACCGTAGTAGCCGAGCCCGATGAAAGATTTGAACTGCTTGTTGAGTGAAGCAACCTCCCTCATGCGTGCGGCGAAAGAGTGTTCGTCCTCAGCGGGCGGCAGGGAAAGGGGTTTGTCATTCAGAATGTCGCGGGGAACCGCCTGCTCTATGAGTTCATCAAGCGATTTGACACCGATGGCGCCGAGCATCTGTTCGGAGTCCGCGCCGGCAGACCCGATGTGCCTGAACTCAAAACCGTCTAAATGGTAGGTTTTACTCATCAACAACCTTTGAGGGCGGGGATTACGCGGAGGTCTCCAGAAACTTTTTATACGCTTCGGAATCCATCAAATCTTCAAGCGAAAAAGGGCCGTCAGGAGCAATTTTAACCAGCCAGCCGTCCCCGTAGGGAGAGTTGTTGATTGTGTTGGGAGAGTCAATAAGGGTTTCGTTCACCTCAACCACCTTGCCCGCAACGGGGCAGAAAATGTCCGATACCGCCTTTGTGGACTCAACGGCTCCCAGCACATCGCCTTCGCCGAAACCGGCTCCTTCAAGAGGGGCTTCCACAAAAACTATTTCGCCCAGAGACTGTTGCGCGTAGTCCGTCAGGCCAACCGTTACAACATCCCCTTCAAGCAGGGCCCATTCGTGTTCTTCGGTGTATCTTAAATTATCCGGCACGCTCATCGTTGCTCCTCCTGTGTATTTTTTCTGTAAAACGGCGGATTTGTGAGAACGGCTTTTTTGCGGGCGTTTCTAATCTGGATTTCAACGCCGCTACGCCGGGCGGTCCGGAGCACGGAACAGTCAATCAGCGCAAGTCCGATTGGTTTTTCCAGACTCGGAGACATCGTTCCGCTCGTTACCTCTCCCACTTCCGTATTCCCGCAAAACACCTTGTATGAGTGGCGCGGGATTCCCGGCTCAACCATTTCAAGACCGCACAGGGCGCGGCGCGCGCCATCGGAGAGCGCTTGTTCAAGCGACTCTCTGCCGCAGAAATCCCCCTTGTCCATTTTTACATATTTTCCGAGATTGGCTTCAAACGGGGTTACGCTTTGCGAGATTTCGTTCCCGTAAAGCGAATATCCCATCTCAAGGCGCAGAGTGTCTCTGCACCCGAGACCGCACATTGTTACACCGGCGTCTGAAATAATGTCGCTCCAAAGCTCCGGCGCGTTTTGCGGAGGAAGAAAAATCTCAAAGCCGTCTTCGCCGGTATAGCCGGTTCGTGAAACAAACGAGTCCGTCTGTCCGTAAACCGTGAAAGAAAACCTTGCGGGTATCTCAACTCCGGAGCCCAGAACGCGGCTTACAACTTCGACGGATTTCGGTCCCTGAACGGACACAAGCGCAACCCGCGCACTTATATCGTTCACTTCGGTGGAAAATCCGCGCGCGTGCGCGGCTATCCACTCAAAGTCACTTTGAGTGTTGGAGGCGTTGACGCAAAGAATAAACCTTTCGGGCGAAAACCGGTAAACCATCAGGTCGTCAAGAATTCCGCCATCCTCATTGCAAAACAGATTGTATTGAGCGCGCATTTCACCCATTCGGGCTATGTCATTTGTAACAAGCCGCTGGCAAAGGGCTTGTGCGTCCGGCCCGGTTATCTCTATCTCTCCCATGTGGCTCGCGTCAAAAACTCCGCATTCGGAGCGCACGGCGCGGTGTTCGTCAATTATGGAGGAATAAAAAAGCGGCATCTGCCAACCGGCAAATTCAACCATTGTGGCGCCACTTTCGGTGTGGTTCGTATGGAGGGCCGTGCTGTTCATCGGAAAGCATATGATTAAACATTACAGAGTGAAGTTGTCAATAAAACGGGTCGCTTTCAGTGTATTATTGCCGCCGTGAGCAAAATCCGGCGGAGACTCCTGAACATATACGGCGCAATGTTTGAGCGTTACGGCGCACAGAACTGGTGGCCCTCGCAAACCGCTTTTGAGTGCGTGGTCGGAGCCGTTCTGACCCAAAACACGGCATGGACAAATGTTGAAAAAGCCATCGCACGGCTGAAAAGTGAAACGGAGATTACTCCCGGGGAAATTGACAAAATGCCCGTGGCGAAACTGGCGCGGCTCATAAAGCCGTCCGGCTACTTCAACCAGAAGGCGAGGAGGCTGAAAATTTTCACCCGTTTTGTTGCGGGCGACTACGGCGGAAACATCGGCGAGCTGCTCGCCGAAGAAACGGGCAAGCTCAGAAAAATCCTTCTGGCGCTTGAAGGAATCGGTCCCGAAACGGCGGACAGCATTATTCTCTACGCCGCGGAAAAACCCGTTTTTGTCATTGACGCTTATACAAAGAGAATCGCTTCAAGGCATGGACTCACGCCGGAAAGCACTTCATACGGCGAAGCGCAGGAGTTGTTTGCCGCAAATCTGCCGCGCGAAACGGCGCTGTTTAACGAATATCACGCCCTGATTGTGCGAACCGCGAAGCAGTTTTGTCATAAAAAAAAGCCGGACTGCGAAAACTGTCCGCTCAAAGGCGACCTCACGCATTCAGGCGAGACGCGGCCGTAAATGTTCACGGAAGAGATTTTTTAGTTTGCGGCGACCCGTTCTCCGCTTGCGGTTTTTACAATCCGTTCAAACGCCTGCGGGTCTCTGATGGCGAGTTCGGAAAGGGATTTTCTGTCCAGCTCAATGCCGGATTTTTTAAGTTCAGCAATGAAACGGCTGTATGAAAGCCCGTATGGCCTGACGGCCGCGTTTATCCTTGTTATCCAAAGCGCTCTGAAATCCCTTTTTCTGTTCCGCCTGTCGCGGTAGGAATACGCCATGGCGCGCAAAAGGGTTTCTTTGGCTTTTCTGAGGTTGTTTTTCCTGCGTCCCCAATAGCCCTTGGCCTGCTTGATAATCTTTTTGCGCCTGTTTCTGGACGCCACTGAAGGTGTTACTCTCATTTTTTAAACTCCCGAAACTATTTGTTCGGAACATAAGACGCAATTCTTTTCGCCGCCGCCCCGTCAAAATGGAGATCCGAACCCAGCCGCCTCATTCTCTTGGCGTTCTTTTTGACATTGAGATGGGATCTGCCCCCTCTTGACATCCTCACTTTTCCGCTCGCGGTGAAAGAAAACCGCTTCGCCGCGCTTCTGTTTGTTTTCATCTTGTTTTTCACAACTGCGCACCACCCTCTCTGATGTTTTCCTCCGGCTTCTTGCCACCGCCACGGTCTTCATTGTTAACCTCACGGCTATCTGAGCGCCCGCCCGAAGACGGAGATTTCACGGGCGACAAAACCGCCACAATGTTCCTGCCTTCAAGCTTCGCGGGAGAATCAATTTTACCCAAATCCGCAACCTCCTGCACTATTGAGGAAATAAGTTCAAATCCGTTGCCCTGATGTACAAACTCCCTTCCCCTGAACATAACCCTGAGTTTCGCTTTGCAACCGTCCTGAAGAAATCCTTTGAGCCGTCCCATTTTCACCGCCAAATCATGCTGTCCTATGTGCGGCCTCAACTTAATCTCCTTGATAGGGCTGGGCTTTTGCTTGCGCGTGTTCTTTTTCTGTAAGTATTTGTATTTTCCATAATCAACAAGCCTGCAAACCGGCGGTTTTGAATCGGGAGAAATCTCAACCAAATCAAGTTCCTTCTCCGCGGCTATGGCAAGAGCATCCTCTATAGTCAAAACACCGAGTTGATTTCCCTCATCGTCAATCATCCTCACCTTAGGAGCCCTTATCCTACGGTTTACACGAGTTGCGGGAGCGCGTTTGTCGGGTTTTCTTCTGGGACCCCTTATAACAACATCTCCCCGCCACTTTCGGAGCCTAATATCTCAATAAACTCGCCAATCCCCATCGGGTTCAAACTTTCACTTCCATATTTTCTCGGCGCCACAACCGCGTCCGCGGCTTCCTTTTCTCCGATTACAAGCAGATACGGTATTTTCATAACCTGAGCTTCTCTGACTTTGTAACCAAGTTTTTCGTTTCTAAAATCCTCTTCAACCCTTATTCCTTTCTCCTTCAAAACCTCAACGACTGATTTCGCGTAATCAATGTGCTTATCCGTCACCGTGGCAACTCTCACCTGCGTCGGACTAATCCACAGAGGAAACGCTCCGCCGTAATGTTCCACCAAAATCCCGAAAAACCTCTCAAGCGAACCAAATATCGCTCGATGAATCATTATCGGAACGTGGCGGGAATTATCCTCGCCCACAAAGGTCATGTCAAACCTTTTCGGGAGATTGAAGTCTAACTGAACCGTGGAACACTGCCAAGACCTTCCGAGAACGTCCTTGATTTTGATATCTATCTTGGGCCCGTAAAAAGCGCCTCCTTTTTCGTCTATGGAGTATTCAAGCCCTTTCGCGGCAAGAGCGGACTTCATCGCTTCGGTTGAGGCTTCCCAGTCCTCTTCGCTTCCGACAAACTTGTCCGGGCGGGTTGAGAGAAAAACTTCAAAATTGTCAAAACCGAATTTTTTCAAGAATAAAAGCGTCAAATCCAAAACGCCGCCCACTTCATCGCCTATCTGGTCGGGACGGCAGAATATATGCGCGTCATCCTGAGAAAAACCCCTTGCCCTGAGAAGCCCGTGAAGCACGCCACTGCGCTCATATCTGTAAACCGTGCCAATCTCCGCCCACCGCAAAGGCAGGTCGCGGTAGCTTCTGATGTCGGATTTGTAAATCAGAATATGAAACGGGCAGTTCATCGGCTTGATTTGATAGTCCGAGTTGTCAATCTGCGAGGGCGAGAACATACTTTCGGTGTAAAAATCGGTGTGTCCGCTTGTTTTCCAGAGGTCAAGCCGCGCAATATGCGGGGTGTAAAGAATGTCATAGCCCGCCTTTCTGTGTTCCGCGCGCCAGAAATCCTCAATGATTCCGCGCACCCTCGCGCCTTTGGGATGCCACAGAACAAGTCCCGGACCCACTTCATCGGTGAGCGTGAAAAGCCCCAGTTCACGCCCGAGTTTTCTGTGGTCGCGCTTTTTCGCCTCTTCAAGCATCGCGAGGTGTATTCTCAAATCTTTTTTGTCCGAAAACGCCGTTCCGTATATGCGCTGTAACATCGGGTTGGTCTCAACGCCGCGCCAATACGCGCCGCCCGAAGATGTAAGTTTGAACGCTTTGACCGCGCCGGTTGAAGGCGCGTGGGGACCTCTGCACAAATCAAACCATTTTCCCTGGTTGTAAATCGTTATTTCCGCATCAGAGGGCAAATCGTTGATTATTTCCACTTTGTATGTCTCGCCCATGTCCGAGAAAGTTTTAACGGCTTCGGTGCGCGAAACCGTTTTGCGCGTAAGCGGACGGTCTTCGGAAACAATCTCTTCCATGCGCTTTTCAATCTTTTCCAAATCTTCGGGAGTGAACGGCTCGGGCGTGTCAAAATCGTAATAAAACCCGTCTTCAATCACGGGCCCGATTGTAACCTTCACATTCTGAAAAAGCCCCTGAACCGCTTCCGCCATAACATGCGCGGCGGTGTGGCGCACAAGAGCAAGCCCTTCGGCGGAGTTTTGTTTTACGGGCTCCAAATTCGCGTCTGCTCTGAGGTTTTGAGTCAAATCCACAAGCGCGCCATCCGCAGTAGCCCCGATTGCGCCCTTGTCCGCGCCAAGTGCGGCAAGCGCTTCGGCAACAGTCGCGCCGGATTCAATCTCAGCGGATTTGTCTTTGTGTGTGATGTTGATGGCGGGCATTGACTATTTTTTCTTGCCTTCAAGTCTACGGCGTCTCTCATCCAAAGTTTCGCCTTTTACCGTCCAATGAAGTGTGCCTTGAACGTCTGTGCTCCGTTTTAAAAGTTCCTTTGCTGCTGCGCTTAAAGAGGTCTTTTTGCCTCTAAACTCTATAGTTTTATCACCATCTACTTTGGCAGTTATTGAAGGATTAGACTGGAATTTCAAAATTGCGCCTTTTGTTAGACCAACGCCACCGAATGTAAAAGCAGACCTTCTTGCTGAAGACTTCCCCAAAGTCTCCACTTTGCGGCGTCTTTCGTCCAAAGTTTCACCCTTGTATTCCCAGTATGCCGTCCCAGCAACACTAGGACTAAGCCCTTTTTCTTTCATTACCAGACCCGCAGATCTACTCAAACTCATCTTTTTTCCACGAAATTGTATTTCCTTGTCACCAACAACTTTGGCAGTTAAAGATGGGCTGCCTTTGAACTTGAGAATAGCCCCCATCGGCACTTTGGCACTACTGAATGTAAATGCTGGCAGTTTGTTTAAAACTGTCTTCTCTACTTTTTTCGTTTCCAGACTCTTCGGTTTTCCATTTGGTTTTACCTTAGATGTAACATCTTTGCCCGGCATCATTTTCATCAAAGCAATGGCTCCTTCATGACCAATGGTAAAAAACTCTCTGCCAGATTGTCTGTGCCTTTTCAATGCTCTATGTATCAGATTCTCATAGTTTTTAGGATCTTTATCGGGAACTTGAATCGCACAAATACAGGTGAAAGGGTCTGGAACCCCTGTTGTCTGCAAATCATGCATCCTTTTGGGAAGACTGGACACGTCTTTTGTCTTACCAAACTTGACTAGTTTAATGTCTTTATTCTCACCTTTTGTCCGATATGCAGGATTTGTCAAAGCGTAATAAACAGGCATTTCTATTCCTCCATTTAAACTATGGCCCCGGTTGGAATTGAACCAACGACCTTTCGCGTGTGAGGCGAACGCTCTCCCCCTGAGCTACGGGGCCTGAAACGCATATATTGTTTGGTATTTGGGTTAAAAGTCAAAGTAATCCGTGAGCGCGGCTGGGATTGAACCAGCGACCCCTTGCGTGTCGGGCAAGTGCTCTCCCGCTGAGCTACGCGCTCGGTAATAAAAGCGGCTCTATTGTCTTTCAAAAGCGTTTTTGTGTCAAGCCGCAAACATTGACACCCGCCCTTGCCGTGCGGTATTTTTCGTTATGCCAAAAACCACTTCAAAATCGGCGCGCGGCGGCAAAAACATACCCGAATACCGCGCATGGCTCAGTTGCATCAACCCCGAATGCGGGCAAACCTACAAAATTGACGAAGTAATTTACCGTTGCCGCGAGTGCAACGAACTGCTTGAAGTTACGCACGACCGCAAAATGCTCGCGCAACGGTCGCCGCGTGAGTGGAAAACCCTGTTTGATGAACGCTACAAAAACCAGTCATGGCCTCACGGCAGTTCAGTCTGGGGAAAAAAGGAATGGGTTTGTCCGGTTGTGAGAGACGAAGACATCGTCTCAATGTATGAGGGATCAACAAATCTTTTCTGGGCGGAACGTTTTGGAAAACAGGTCGGAATGAATGACATCTGGATAAAAATGTGCGGTAACAGCCACACGGGCTCTTTCAAAGATCTCGGAATGACGGTTCTTGTGTCGGTGGTGCAGCATATGCGCAGAAAAAAACGCGACATTCCGGCGGTCGCCTGCGCCTCCACCGGAGACACCTCGGCGGCGCTTGCCGCCTACTGCGCGGCGGCGGACATTCCGGCAATTGTTTTTCTGCCAAAAGGAAAAGTTTCCCTCGCTCAACTTGTTCAGCCGATTTCAAACGGGGCGATTGTTCTTTCGCTTGACACCGATTTTGATGGTTGTATGAAAATGGTTCAGAAAATCACCGAAGAAAATAATATCTATCTGGCAAATTCCATAAACTCGCTCCGCATTGAGGGGCAGAAAACCATAAGCATTGAACTGTGCCAGCAATTCAAATGGAGCGTGCCCGATTGGATAATAATTCCGGGCGGCAATCTCGGCAATGTGTCCGCGCTTGGAAAAGGTTTTCTTTTAATGCGCGATCTGGGACTGATAAAAAAACTGCCGCGAATTGTTTGCGCGCAGTCAAAAAACGCCAACCCGCTTTATTTGAGTTACAAAAAAGGCTTTAAGGAATTCAAACCCGTAAAGGCGAAAACAACGCTCGCCAACGCGATTCAAATCGGAAATCCGGTAAGTGTGAACAAGGCGATAAAAACCCTTAAAGAATTTAATGGAATTGTTGAGCAGGCGTCTGAAAAAGAACTGTCGGACGCCGCCGCGATGGCGGACAGAACCGGAACTTTCAACTGCCCGCACACGGGCGTGGCGCTCGCGGTTTTTCTGAAACTTCAGGCGAAAAAAACCTTCAAAAAGAAAGACAAAGTGGTAATTATTTCCACCGCGCACGGACTGAAATTTGTTGAATTTAAAATCGGATACCACGAAGGCAAAATCCCCGGCTCAAACAAGAAACTGCGCAACGCCCCCATTGAACTGCCGAATAATTACGGCGCCGTGCGTGATGCAATTTTCAGCCGGATTGAATCCTGATGCCCGCCTTTGAACTGCGCGGACTTTATGCCATAACAGACGCCAAATTAATTGCGCAAGACCGTTTCGCCGAAACAGTTGAAGCCGCCATAAAAGGCGGGGCGAAAATTATTCAACTGCGCGAAAAAAATGCGGAAGAAACGGAAATTATCCGAAAAGGAAAAATACTCGCGGAAATTACGCGGAAATATAAAATCCCGCTCATAATTAACGACAGCCCCGAAATCGCTAAAAAAACCGGAGCGGACGGCGTTCACCTCGGCGGAGAGAACTGCGCGGTAAAAGACGCAAGGAAACTGCTCGGCGAAAACGCCATTATCGGCGTTTCATGCTACGGGGAAATTGAAAGAGGAATTGCCGCCGAAAAAGCGGGTGCGAATTACTGCGCTTTTGGAACGCCGTATTTCACACCGACAAAACCGGACAGAGAACCAACACCGTTTGAAGTTTTGCGCGAAGCAAAATCCAAACTGAAAATCCCCGTATTCGCGATTGGCGGAATCACACCCGAAAATGTTTCAGATGTCCTAAAAACCGGCGTTGACGGAATTGCCGTAATTACGGCGATTTTTGGAGAAGGAAACTCGGAACAGGCAACACGGAAATTGATTGAGAGGATGACGCATTATCTGTGAAATGTTGGTTGTCAACACAGAATAAAAGATATTGATTTGAATAAATGATCTCACAAAACCGTCCCGTCACCAATCCCCACTCTTTTCTGCATAACAACCGCTATTGAATTCGCTCTTTCTTTTGCAAAACTTGCGCGTTCGCCTTCAAACAGTTCATCAACGGTTTTTGAGAATAGAAAAAGCCAACGAACAAAATGCCCTTTTTTCAAAGGGATTTTTTCATTAAGTCTTTTGTGCGTATTCATCACTTCGGGACCGCGTTTATAGACCGCTTTGTCAAACAGAATACTTTCCCAGAAATCGCAAACAATTGGCTTGTGTTCTTCAACATCAATTTTGGCAATATCTGTAAAAATAAAACCGAGAATGGGGTCGGCGAGCATTTTGTCGTAGAAACTATCTACAAGAAGTTCCACATCTTCTCTTGTTTCAATATCCTTCATTTGCTCTACAAAACCGTCCATCCGCCGTCAATTACAAGATCTGACCCCGTCATATAGCTTGATTCTTCGCCGGCGAGAAAAAGAACAGACTGTGCAACCTCATCCGCTTCGGCTCTTCTGACCATCGGAATCATTCCCGCCGCTATTTCGTCAAGTTTTTCTTCGGCATCGGGCGGATTGCCCATAAATTCAACATCCATTTTTGTTTTTATGTAGCCCGGACAGACGGAATTAACCCTTATGTTCTCCTTCGCGTGATCAAGCGCCATGCTGCGCGTAATCTGCCTGACCGCGCCCTTTGAGGCATTGTACGCCATGCAGTCCTCCATTCCGACAATTCCGAGAACGCTTGAATTGTTTATTATTGAGCCGCCGCCGTGTTTCGCCATCAGCGGAACAACATATTTGCTCATAAGAAAAACCCCTTTTACATTTATATCCATCGTTCTGTTCCAAGCCGCGTTTGTGGTCGTAACAACCGTTCCGCCCTCAAGAATTCCCGCATTGTTGAAAAGAATGTCAATTTTGCCGAACTTTCTGTAAAACGCATTCACAACTCTTTTTACGTCTTTTTCATTTGAAACATCGCCCGTCCATGCCTTTATTTTCCGGCGTCCTTTTGCCTCGGCAACAACCTTGCGCAGATTTTTCGCGGTTCTGGACATAATTCCGACTTTCGCGCCCTCTTTGTGAAAAAGCAGCGCGGTTGCCCTTCCAATCCCCTCGCTTCCTCCGGTAATTAAAGCGGTTTTTCCTTTCAGTCTCATTTTAATTCCTCCCGTTGGATTAAAAATTAAATTTTATTCTTTTTCGCGGTTTTTTAATTCTCTCGGCAAGAGCCTGAGAAATTATCGGCAGCGCGATAGTCGCATCGCAATAACACTGCACAAGACCGCCTTCGGGGTCTTCCTTGCCCCACGAAACCGCCTCCTCAAAAGTGCACCCGCTGAGCCCGCCCCACTGCGGAGAGTCGGTCGTAATCTGAATCGCGTATTTATGCGGATAATAGGTTTCCCCGGGGCCCGTCCCTTTTCTGTTCATTCCGTTCTTTCTTCCGGGAATCGACCGGTCTTCGTAAAGCAAATCGCCCGTTACGGCAAACAATTGAATAAAATCCTTCGGAACCCCGCCGCCAATGTAAATCACGGCGGTCTGCTTCACTTTTTCACCCATTTTCATAAACTCCACATAGTCTTTCATCGCGTCTATTGTGAGATGAAACCCTTTGCTTTCGGCTATAAGAGCCGCATCCCCGTAGGGGCTGTCCGCAATCGCGGGACAGAAAACCGGAACGCCGTTTTTTGCCGCCGCCGCAACAATGGAATTTATTTTCTTTTTGCCCAGATGCCGCCCGAACAGTTTCAAAAATTCGCGCGATGAATAGTTATTTTTTTCATCCAGAGTCAAAATAAAATCCGCTATCATTTCCGTCATTTTAAGATAGTCCGTCTCCTTTCCATAAATATCGTAATAGCGGTTTATTCCTTCGGAAAACAGTTTTTCGTCATCGGCTCTGTGCGAGCCCTGAAAATAGCCATACCCCATCGCATCTATTATGTCTTCGGATATGTTTGCGCCCGTGGGAACAAGCACATCAATAAAACGGTTTTCAATCAGCCAATTTATTATTTTCCATTGTCCCGTGGTGGAAAGGGAGCCGGCATAACCTAAAAAAACTACAACTTCGGGATCGGCAACTATTTTTTGAAAAACCTCAACTGTGCGTGAGAGACTCCTGCCCTGAAATCCGGTTTTTGACATCGCGGAAATTAAATCCGAAACACTTCTGCCTTTTTTTACTTCAACCGCTTTTACTTTTTTATCTAAAAGTTTTTTTCTCAATTTCGCAAATCTCCTTGTTTCAAACCACAATATTCACAAGTTTTCCCGGCACGACAATTATTTTTTTGATTTTTTTACCTTCGGTAAAACTTTTAATTTTTCCATCGGCAAGAGCGGCGGATTTCATCTCCGCTTCTCCCTCACCCACGGGCATATACGCTTGGGAACGCAATTTCCCGTTAACCTGAAAAATAATCTTAACCATGTCGGACTCAATGCGAGCTTCATCCCACCCGGGCCAATCTTCAAGAAAAACCGATTTTTCATTGCCGAGAATTTTCCATATTTCTTCGGAAAAATGCGGCGCCATTGGCGAAAGAAGAACAGCAACATTCTCAACAAGCCCCTTCAAAGAATTGGCCATGTTTCCGTCTTTTATTTTCGGAAACAAATTCAAAAACTCCATTAGAGCCGCAATTGCAGTATTGAAATGAAAACGGTCTATATCTTCTGTCACTTTTTTTATGGTCTTCTGAATCTCGCGGTTAAGTTTTCTTTGCTCTACAGCGGAGTTGATATATGAAGAAGAATTTTCATCATTGATATATGAAGAAGAATTTATATCAGACTCTTCATCGTAAGTATTTTCAGAAATCTCAACGGACAAATTCCACAGCCGCCTCAAAAACCGGCTCATTCCCTCAATGCCTTTTTCATTCCAGTCCAGCGCTTTTTCCGCGGGCGCGGCGAAAAGAATAAAAAGCCGAACCGCATCCGCGCCGTATTTCTCTATCATCTCATCGGGGTCAACGGTGTTGCCGGTGGATTTTGACATTTTCGCGCCGTCTTTTATGACCATTCCCTGTGTAAGCAGCGCGTCGAAGGGCTCGTCAAAATCGCACAAATTCAAATCTCTGAGAACCCGGATAAAAAATCTTGAATAAAGCAGGTGTAGTATCGCATGTTCCACACCGCCGATGTATTGGTCAACGGGAAGCCACTTTTCCACTGCTTTTTTGTCAAACATTCCTTTCTCAAAATCCGGAGACGCGTAGCGCAGGAAATACCACGAAGACTCCACAAATGTGTCCATTGTGTCCGTGTCCCGTTTTGAGTCTGCGCCGCATTCGGGACACGAGACTGAAATAAACGATTCTGAATTCGCGAGGGAGGGAATATCGCCGCCTGAAAAATCCACATCTTCAGGCAACTCCACGGGCAAATCCTTTTCGGGAACGGGAACCGCGCCGCATTTTTCGCAATGGATAACCGGAACCGGCGCTCCCCAGTAACGTTGGCGCGAAATTCCCCAGTCTCTGAGGCGGTATTGGATAACACTCCCGCCTTTTTTCTGTTTTTTAAGAAAATCCGCAATCGCACGGGACGCTTCATCGGAATCAAGCCCGTCAAAATCGCCGGAATTTTGAAGAACACCCTTTTCCGTGAACGCACCCTCTGAAATGTCAAAATCCCCGTCTTTCGGAAAAACAACTTGTTTTACGGGCAGATTGTATTTTTCGGCAAAATCAAAATCACGCCTGTCATGAGCGGGAACGGACATTATCGCTCCGGTTCCATAACTCATAAGAACAAAATTCGCCGTCCAGACGGGAATTTCTTCGCCCGAAACCGGATTCACAGCGGAAATTCCAAGCGGCAGGCCTTTTTTCTCAAGCGTCTCCATTTTTGCTTCGGAAACGGGCAGGTTTTTTGCCTCTTTTATGAAATCCGCGATTTTCGCGTTGCTTTCCGCCGCCTTGAGCGCCGCCGGATGCTCCGGCGCAACCGCAAGATAAGTGGACCCCATAACGGTGTCGGCCCTTGTGGTAAAAACCTCAATGGCATAGCCAAGTTTTTCCGAATGAAACTCCATTTCAACCCCTTCGGAGCGCCCTATCCAGTTTGTCTGCATGGTTTTGACCGAATCAGGCCAGTCGGCGAGTTTGCCGAGACCTTCCAGCAGTTCATCGGAATAGTCGCTTATGCGGAAAAACCACTGCTCCACCTCTCTGCGCTCAACAACCGCGCCGGAGCGCCAGCCCTTTCCGTCAATAACTTGCTCGTTGGCAAGAACGGTTTTATCTTCGGGATCCCAGTTCACGAAGGTTTTTTTACGATACGCAAGACCCTTTTCAAGCATCTTTGTAAAAAGCCACTGCTCCCACCTGTAGTATGAGGGGGCACAGGTCTCAATCTCGCGCGACCAGTCGTAGGAAAATCCGAGCCGTTTGAGTTGGACGCGCATCTGGTCAATGTTTGTTTTTGTCCACTCGGCCGGGCTTACGGCATTCTGAATTGCGGCGTTTTCCGCGGGAAGTCCGAAAGCGTCCCAGCCAATGGGATGAAGAACATCAAAGCCGCGTGCCCGTTTGTAACGCGCGATGACATCTCCTATTGTGTAGTTGCGCACATGCCCCATGTGTATGCGCCCGGACGGATACGGAAACATTTCAAGCACATAGTATTTCGGCTTTCCGGAATTCCCGGCAGTCGTGTGAGAGCCGTTTTGCTCCCATATCTCGCGCCATTTCCTTTCGACTGTTGCGGGATTGTAGGTTTTTTCCATCGGGACATTAGCGGCGGAAAACTTCATCGCCGCCCGTAAAAGTGTGTATTGTAAATTAACGGGGATTGGCTTTCAAATCAGCTTATGACAGAAAACGGTGAAGCAAAAAAGTTGATAACAGACCTGAAGGGCTATCTTGAGTTTCAGGGACGCATAGGAAACGGGAAAATCCGCGCGGAGCGGAGAGATGCCCCGCCTGAGCGCGGCCCCGCATCCGGACCTTCCAAAACAAACAAAAAAACGCCCGTTATTTCAATCCCTCTTGAAGGAAATTTGCTTGAAACCGGCGGCGCGAACAGTCTTGAAGAAATCAGGACGGAAATGGGCGAGTGCGAAAGGTGTAAACTCCACAAGGGAAGAAAAAACATTGTCTTCGGCGAAGGAAACCCGAAAGCGAAGGTGGTTTTTGTGGGTGAGGGACCGGGAAAAGACGAAGATGAACAGGGCAGACCCTTTGTGGGGCGCGCGGGAAAACTGCTGGACAAGATTATAGAAGCGATGGGAACAAAGCGCGAAGATGTCTATATCTGCAATGTGGTCAAATGCCGTCCGCCCGAAAACCGCAACCCCGAAGCGGACGAAGTCGCGAGTTGCGAGCCGTTTTTAATCAAACAGATAAGCTGCATTTCGCCCCGCGTGATAGTTTGCCTCGGTCTTGTGGCGGCAAAGGCGGTTTTGAAACTTCAGGGAAGTCCGTCTCTCGGTTCACTGCGGGGAGTGTTTCACAGATACGGCAAAACAAAACTTATGGTAACATACCACCCTGCCGCGCTTCTCAGGAATCCGGGGTTCAAGCGCCCCATGTGGGAAGATATGAAGACGGTTATGGCGGAGTTGGAAAAAACTTGAAAACGCGCCCGTAGCTCAGTCCGGATAGAGCATTGGCCTCCGGAGCCAAGGGTCAGAGGTTCAAATCCTCTCGGGCGCGCACAACCCCGCAAAAGACCCTGTTGACAAAAGCGTACAATAAAACAAAGCGTGTCAAAACTGTTTTTCACGCGGCGGTTATCTTAAAATTTTCCCTCTTTTGAACATCCGCTCAAACAGGATTGAGCCGATAAAAAACATGACAAAAAACACCGTGGACGCCGTAACGATTGACGGGCCCGAAGGTGTGTCGTAGAGCAGAGAGCCGTAAATGCCCGCCAGAACGGATGCCACGCCGACCGCGCAGGACAAAACGGCCATCATTTCCGGTGAGCGCGCGAATATACGCCCGGTGGCGGGTGGAATTATGAGCAATGAGGCAACAAGCAAAACGCCGACCGCGCGGAAACACGCCGCCACCACGAGAGCCATAAGAAACATCAGAATAAAATTGAGGCGAAATGTGTTTATACCTTCGGACTCCGCCAAATCAGGATTGATTGACATAAGCACAAGGTGTTTCCACCTGAATGCGAGCACGAGGAAAACTACCGCAGAGCAAACATATATGCCGATTATGCCGCCCGAACCGACGGTCAAAATATCGCCGAAAAGGATCAACTCCAGATGATCCGACTCAGGCAAACCAATCAGAGAAACCGCCACAAGCCCAACCCCGAGAAAGCTGTGGGAGACTATGCCCAGAACCGTGTCTGTGGTGAGGCGGACACGCCCGTAAATCCGCGAAAGAATAAACGCGAACACTATGGCGACCACAAGCGCGCCGTATTCCGCACCCATGCCGACGATAATGCCGAGCGGAATTCCCGCGAGCGCCGCATGGGAGAGAGAATCGCCGAAATAAGCCATTCTCCTCCACACGACAAAGCATCCGAGCACACCCGCCGCGAGCGCGACTCCGACTCCGGCAATGACGGCGTAAATGACAGACGGCTCAATCATCGCGCTCCTCCGTTTTGCTTTCAAAGCCGCCGTGCGTGTGCGTGTGAGAATGCGAGTAAACCGACATAAGCCGCGCCATATCCTCACCGAACATTGAAATAAATTCGGGATCTTTGGCAACCGCTTTTGGCTCACCCGCACAGCAGATATGCCTGTAAAGACAAACCACTTTTTTCGTTGAAGACATAACCATATGGAGATCGTGCGACACCATCAAAATCGCCGCGCCCCGCTCGCGGTGAATGGTCTCAATCAGTTTGTAAAAATCCAGTTGCCCCGTCACGTCAAGGTTTTGCGCGGGCTCGTCCAGAACAAGAAGATCGGGTTTGTTCATAAGAGCCCGCGCGAGCAGAACGCGCTGAACCTCGCCGCTCGAAAGGTGCGCCATCTCCGTGTTGAGAATGTTTCCGATTCCGGTCTCGCCGCACACCTCTTCAAATCCCGCGCGGTCCCGCTCATTGCGCAGGCGAATAAAACGCCCGACGCTCAGAGGGATTTGGCTCATCGTCTCCATGCTTTGGGGCACATAGCCGATTTTGAGGCCCGACTTGCGCTCGCAAACACCGGAATCGGGAGTCATGATGCCCGTGAGAATCTTCACAAAAGTTGTCTTGCCCGCCCCGTTGGGACCGACAATAGACACAAAATCGCCGCGAAAAACCTCAAAATTAATATCGGTGAGGATTTGAACCCCGCCGCGCGCGATTGAAACGCCCGAAGTTTTTATAAGAGTATCCGAACTCATTTTGCCGCACACCCGTCACAAATTCCGCACACTTCCAGAACCGCTCCCGCCTTGCTGAACCCCTCGCGGGAGACCGCTTTATCAACGGCTTTTGAAAGTTCGGAGCCGCAAAACTCTCTGGCTTCGCCACAGTCCGAGCAGATGAGAAAAAAACACTCCGAATGCCCGCTTGAGGGATGAAAACAGGCGGAATACGCCGACACACTTGAAAGCCGGTGAACAAGCCCGTTCTCAATCAGGAAATCAAGCGCGCGGTAAACAGTCGGCGGCTTGGCGGATTTGGAAAGCCGCGCAAGAATTTTATACGCCTTCATGGGAAGGTGGCTGCCCGAAATTATTTTAAGAACGCGCCTTCTCAGAGGCGTAAGCCAGACCCCTCTCACCGAACATATCCGCTCGGCGGACTCGGCAATCTCCCTTACGCATTTGTCATGATTTCCGCAACCGCTTTTCATATTTCACCCTGGGTCACCACGGGTGTTAATGTTATAACATAACATTTCAGGTTTCAACAGACTGGCGGAAAAATCCGGAAAAGGGGAAATCTTCGTTATTTCTTTCAGGGGATTTTTGTGAGGACGTACATTATCTTTTCGTCCTCCCATTCAATATCGCCGTCAAAATTCTGTTTCAGGTTTGTACGGAATTTTTCAAACGCCCTGTCAAATTCCTCCGGCCCGTAGAAAAGAAAAGCGGAATACGCCTTCTCGGACGCTTTTTCGGCAAGGTCTTTGAGCGAGTTGGTGCGTTCGTAAGTGAAGGTTTTTGTCAGTTCAATCTCAAATTCGGGAAACTTTTCCACTTTGAACTCAAACTCCTCCGGCTCGTAAAGGCGCGACTCCTTGCGCCGAAAAAGCGGAAAATGCCGACCCCAGACCGTGCGGTCGTTCTGGGCTCTTGACCTTGTGTAGATAAAAACCCGTCCGCCGGGTTTGAGCGTTCTTGAAATCTCCCGGAGGAAACCGACAATCCCTATATGATGAACAGAGTTGAAACAGAAAACTGCATCAAGCGAGTTGTTTTCAAGAGGAACCTCTCTCGCGTCCGCGACCTTCGCGGAAAAGTTAGCAAGCCCCTCGCCCGCGAGATAGGTTTGAAGTTGGTCAAGCATATATTCGTTTGTGTCAAAGCAGTTGAGAAAAATCTTTTCGCCGAACCCTTCCAAAATCAGTTTCGCGTATCGTCCGGCTCCGCAACCCATATCGGCGGCTTGAATAACGCCGGACGCCGAAAGATTTTTAAGCACGAAATCAACGGGTTCTTTGTCCGTCATTCGCAGGGTTCTGTACCTGCTCGCAAGTTTTTTAGAGTAATTTCCCATATCTGTTTGCAGACTTCGGGGGCAATTCTAACAGAGAGCCGCCCTTAAAGCGAAACACTACCGCTTTACATTCCGGGCGATGGGCACAAACACTTCGGCAATCTCGCTTTCAAGGCCGGAAACACCAACCCACCTGACCTGCCTGTCCTGTTCTTTGCTTTCCGCTTCCGCCGTAACGGTCGCGGAGAAAAAGGTAAAACTCTTTGTCCATTCCCCTTCGGAAACCGTAACCGTGCCGATTTCGTCTCCGGTTTTAACTATGTATCCACTTTCCTCCGCGCATTCCCGCACGGCGGCTTGAGCGGGCTCTTCGCCGTCCTCAACCGTTCCTGCGGGAAAAACCCACGAGCCCGCATGCCTGCGCGCGCTCACCAGAAGAATTTCATCCTCACCGCTCTCCCCGCTCCGGCGAACAACCACACCCGCCTTGCGGTAAACCTTTCCTGATTCAGCGCTCATATCTCACAAAACGGTTTAATGTTACCATAAGCACGGACTCAAAAAACTCATGAACAAACTCTCAAAAGAAAAAAGCCCCTATCTTCTTCAGCACGCGGGCAATCCGGTGGACTGGTATCCGTGGGGCGACGAGGCGTTTGAAAAAGCGGCGCGGGAAGCCAGGCCGGTTTTTGTATCGGTCGGGTATTCAACCTGCCACTGGTGCCATGTGATGGAAAAAGAGTCTTTTGAAGACACCGAAGTCGCGACGCTTATGAATGAGGGTTTTGTGTCAATCAAGGTTGACCGTGAGGAAAGACCGGACATAGACGGCGTGCTTATGAGTGTGTGCCAGATGATTTCACAGGGCAACTGCGGGTGGCCCCTCAATGTTGTGATGACGCCTGATAAAAAGCCGTTTTTCGCCGCGACATACATTCCGAAACACAACAAATACGGGCGGGCGGGAATGATTGAACTCATACCGCGAATAAGCGAAGTGTGGCTCTCAAGGCGCGAAGAGATTGAGAAATCAGCCGCCGAAATATCGCGTGCGATTAAAGACGCACAAAATCTGATGCAGTCGGAAGGGAAAATGGACACGGAGGAAATGCTGAAAAACGGCTTCGCCCAACTCGCCGCGAATTTCGACCCCGTTTTCGGCGGCTTCGGAAACGCTCCCAAATTTCCCTCGCCGCATAATCTGATTTTTCTCATACGGCACTGGAAACGAACCGGAGAGGAAAAAGCGCTTGAAATGGCGGAAAAAACCCTTGCGGCGATGCTTAAAGGCGGAATAAACGACCACATCGGGTTCGGGATTCACCGCTATTCAACCGACCGCCGTTGGCTCGTTCCGCATTTTGAAAAGATGCTTTACGACCAAGCGCTTGTGTCCCTCGCGCTGACAGAACTTGCGCTTGCCACAAACAAGAGCGTTTATGCGGACGGCGCTAAAAAAATCCTTGAATACGTAATGCGTGATATGACCTCCCCCGACGGGGCGTTTTTCTGTGCCGAAGATGCCGACAGCGAAGGGGAAGAGGGGAAATTCTATGTGTGGGAATCTGAGGAATTCAAACGGATTGCCGGCGAACAAGCCGTTTTTGTATCCGAAACGTTGAACATAAAGGACGGCGGCAACTTTACGGACGAAGCGGCCGGAACAATGCCCGGCACAAACATTGCTCACTTAACGCGCGAGGTTTCCGAACTTGCGGCGCAGTTCAAAATGTCCGGGGAACAGGCGGCGCAAGCTTTGGAATCGGCACGAAAAAAACTTTTCGCAGAAAGGGAAAAACGCCCGCGCCCTCACAAGGACGACAAAATCCTCACCGACTGGAACGGATTGATGATAGCCGCTTTTGCCAAAGCCGGACGGGCTTTCGCGGAGCCGCGATACACGGACGCCGCGCGCAAAGCCGCAGACTTCATTGAAAACAAAATGCTCGGAGCGGACGGGCTTGTTCACAGATTCAGGGATGGAGAGGCGGCGATACGCGCCAATCTGGATGACTACGCATTCGCGGTATGGGGACTTTTGGAGTTGTATGAGGCGGAGTTTGAAACCGGACGGCTCAAAACCGCCCTCATGCTAAATGAAAAAATGATGACACTGTTTTCAGACCTGAAAAAGGGCGGTTTTTTCTTCGCTCCCGAAAACTCCGAAGAGTTAATTGTCAGAAAAAAAAGAGTTTCATGACGGCGCTATCCCGTGCGGAAATTCGGTTGCGGCGATGAATCTTGTAAAAATCTCCCGAATTACGGGCGACTCTGAATTTGCACAAGCGGCCCTTGAAACCATTAGCTCACTCTCACTCTCAATTGAAAAAATTCCGTCTTCCCACACTATGCTGCTCTGCGCGATGGAGTTTGAAGCGGGTGCGGCGACCGAAATTGTTATCGCGTGCGACAATGAAGACGAAACAAAGGCGGTTGCCGGAAAGATTGAGACAATCTACGCCCCCAACAGAACGGTTGTGCTCAAAAAAACGGACGACAAAGAGATTGACAAAATTGCGCCGTTTGCCGCAAACTGCAAACCCGTGAACGGAAAAGCGGCCGTATATGTGTGCGAAAACGGCGCTTGCGGGCTGCCGGTTGAGGCGTCCGAATTTATTGGCGGACACTTAAAAACCGAAAAAAAGGGTTGATTTTTACTCCGCCGGCAATCATTATGGGTCAAAACGGGTTGGTTACCCGATTAATGGGGGAGGGAATTCAGGTGGCTTTTTCAAAAGATGAAAGAATAAAAGACCTCGTCAGTTTGATTGAGGACCCCGAAGAGCAATCTTTGGCGGAAACCGGTGATCTTGACGAAATGGAACTCTACGACATGGAGCTCGGCGAGCCGGAAGAGGAACTCTACGAGGAAGAAGACGGTGCGGAAATCACCTGACCTTCCCGGTTCATTCCTTTTCTCAAGTACAGCATAAGAACCGAAACGGCGGCGGGCGTTACACCCGAAACTCTTCCCGCCTGACCGAGAGAGTCAGGTTTGGCGCTTGACAGTTTCTGGACAATTTCTATGGAAAGACCGGAAACTTTTGAGTAGTCAAAAGCGGCGGGAATTGACATGCTCTCAAACCGCTTAAACCGCTTTAGCTGCTCGGTCTGCATTTTTACATAGCCGGAATATTTCACTCTCATTTCCGCCTGCGCGGCTATGTCCGAGCCGGCAATCTCGGCGCACCGGGGGTCAAAAAGAGCGAGTTCGGAGTATGTGATTCCGGGTCTTCTGAGAATCTCGGCAAGCGAGTGCGGTTTTTTAAGTGCGGGTGAATTCAAACTTTTGAGCGCGGCATCCGCACGCCCGCCGGGAACCTCTTTCGTCGCTTCAAGCCGCTCAAACTCCCTGTCAAGCGCCTCTTTTTTCAAAAGAAGTTTTTCGTAACGCTCATCATTTATGAGCCGCGCCGCGCGCCCTTTTTCCATAAGGCGTAAATCCGCGTTGTCTTCGCGCAAGACCAGGCGGTATTCCGCACGCGAAGTGAACATCCTGTACGGTTCATCAACCCCTTTCGTAACAAGGTCATCTATCATGATGCCTATATAGGCATCCGAACGGTCAAGAACAAGGGGTTTGTCTCCGCCGGAGTAAAGCGCGGCATTTATTCCGGCGACAATCCCCTGCCCGGCGGCTTCCTCATAGCCCGTTGTCCCGTTCACCTGCCCCGCGAAAAACAGTCCGCTTGCGTATTTGCACTCAAGCGATGAATTCAACTGAGTCGGGTTGATAAAATCGTATTCAACCGCATATCCCGGACGCATTATCTCCACATTTTCAAGCCCCTCAATCGTTCTCGCCATCTCGGTCTGAACATCAAGGGGCAAACTGGTTGATATGCCGTTGGGATAAATCTCATAGGTGTTCCGCCCTTCCGGCTCAAGGAAAATCTGATGTTGTGTTTTGTCGGGAAACTTCACGATTTTGTCTTCAACGGACGGGCAGTAGCGCGGTCCCACCCCTGTTATGACGCCTGAATAAAGCGGCGAGCGCGAAAGGTTTTTTCTTATAACTTCGTGCGTTTTCTCGTTAGTGTGAGTGATAAAGCACGACATCTGGCTGATGTTCGCGCGCTCGTTTGAGAAAGAAAACGGGCGGGGATTTTCGTCCCCTTTCTGCTCCTGGAGCGCCTCCCAGCGGATTGTTCTTCCGTCAAAGCGCGGAGGGGTTCCGGTTTTGAGCCTTCCCACTTCAAGCCCCAAATCCTGAAATGACTTTGAAATCTCCATCGCCGCTCCCTCTCCGGCGCGCCCGGAGGAAAAACGCTCATCTCCAACGTGTATGAGTCCGTTGGGAAAAGTTCCGGGGGTTACCACCACAGAATCCGCGAAAAAACTTTCTCCGAGGCTTGTTTTCACTCCGCGCACCGTGCCGGATGACACAAAAAAGCCGTCAATCATTCTCTGTTTTATGTCAAGATTTTCGCACTCTTCAAGCGTCCGGCGCATGTAAGCCCTGTAAACCTGCCTGTCCGCCTGCGAGCGCGTTGCGCGCACCGCCGCGCCCTTGCGTGTATTGAGTGTTCTGTATTGAATCGCGCTCGCGTCAGCGGCTTTTGCCATTTCTCCGCCAAGCGCGTCTATCTCCCTGACTATATGCCCTTTGCCCACCCCGCCGATGGACGGATTGCACGACATAACGCCGATTGTTTCAATGTTGGCAGTAAGCAGAAGCGTTTTGCGCCCCATGCGCGCCGCCGCAAGCGCGGCTTCACAACCGGCGTGCCCGCCGCCTATGACAATAACGTTGTGGGATTTTTCTCCGCTCATATATCCGCCCCGGAAACGGCGGAAAGTGTAAATAAAATAAGGGAAGAGGTCAAAAGCCTTTTCACCACCCATATACCCAGGTGGCGGAAAATCAGGGATTCAAAAACATTGAACCGCGAACCTGTGTGATTATAATGTTTCTTACGGGCGCGGACGCCCGGAGGAATAAAATATGAATACTTTGAAAAGCGTTGTTTTGCTCGCCGTTATGTCGGCGATTCTTGTGTGGTGCGGTGGAGCGTTTGGCGGGCGGCAGGGAGCGGTTATCGCGCTTGTTTTCGCGGGAGTTATGAACTTCGCCAGTTTCTGGTGGAGCGACAAAATTGTGCTGAAAATGTATAAGGCTCAGGAAGTGGACGAAACATCCGAACCCGAACTCTACTCTGACGTGCGCGAACTCGCGGGCAACTCGGGGCTTCCAATGCCGAAGGTTTACATTGTTCCCGAGCAGTCGCCAAACGCTTTTGCAACCGGAAGAAGCCCGTCCCATTCAGCGGTCGCGGTAACGCAGGGAATTATGAAAATCCTTGACAGGCACGAACTCAAAGGTGTTCTCGCGCATGAACTCGCCCACATCAAAAACCGCGATATCCTCATCGGCTCGGTCGCGGCAACCATCGCGGCGGCAATCAGTTACATCGCGTGGATGGCGCAGTGGGCGGCGATTTTCGGCGGCGGACGGGGCAGAAACAACATTTTTGTCCTTCTGGCAATGGCGATTGTGGCTCCGCTCGCGGCAACCATAGTGCGCCTTGCCATATCGCGCACAAGGGAATTCGGAGCCGACAGGGAAGGCGCGAAAATATGCTCAAACCCCATGTTTCTCGCGGAAGCGCTGAGGAAAATGGACAGTTACGCGAAGCAGATCCCTTTGAACGTGAGCGAGCAGACGGCGGAAAGCACATCGCACATGATGATTGTCAGCCCGATGATTGGAGGGGTTTTCGCAAAACTGTTCAGCACCCACCCGCCAACCGAAGAGCGCATAGCCCGCCTTCGGGCAATGACTCCGGTCGGGTGAATGGGTGTTAAATTAACCGCGCTTTGAGCTTCATAAACATAAAAGGCGCGAGAAGCCATAACCTTAAAAACATAAGCGCGAAAATTCCGCGCGGAAAACTTGTAACAATCACGGGCGTGAGCGGCTCGGGTAAATCATCTCTTGCCTTTGACACGCTGTTTGCCGAGGGGCAGCGCAGGTTTATGCAGTCACTTTCGGCATACGCAAGACAGTTTGTCGAGCAACTTGAAAAACCGGATGTGGATTTCATGGACGGGCTTTCGCCGTCAATATCGCTTGACCAGAAAACCTTTTACCGCAATCCGCGCTCAACGGTCGGAACAATAACGGAAATTTACGATTTCATGCGGCTGCTTTTCGCGCGTGCGGGCAAACCGATGTGCCACCGTTGCGGAGAGGAGATCAGCCCGCAAACCGCACAGGCGATGGCGAAGAGGATTTTGTCCTCCGCGCGCGGAGAGGAGGTTACCGTGATGTCACAGATTGTGCGTGGCAGAAAGGGCCTTTACCGCAAGGAGATTGAAGACCTGAAAAAAGAGGGGTTTGTGCGCGCGTTCATAGACGGAGAGGAAAGGGACCTTGATGAGGAAATTGTTCTGGACAGAAATAAAACGCACGACATTGAAGTGGTTGTGGACACGGTCGGAACTTTGGGGGCGGGGGCGCGAAAAAGGCTTGAAGATTCGCTTACGCTCGCGCTCAAAAAGTCCGGAGGCAATGCCGTGTGCACATTCGGAAACAAAACCGTAAATTTCAGCGAAACCTTTTCCTGCCCTTCGTGCGGCGAGACATACGGCGAAATATCGCCGCGAATTTTCTCGTTCAACAGCCCCTATGGAATGTGCGGCGAGTGCTCGGGGCTCGGCGTGAAAACCGATTTTGACCCCGAACTGATTGTGAACCCGTTGCTGTCAATACGGAACGGCGCGATAAAGCCGTGGAAGAATTCGCGGTATCACAAACGGCTTATGGAGCAAACGGCGGAATACCATGGTTTCAGCACGGACGTGCCATTCGGAAAACTTCCCGCAAAAGCGCGGCGCGCGGTTCTCTACGGCAACGGGCACGGAGACGATTCTTCGGGCGTCATCGGCGCTTTGGCAAAATGGCGGACGGAAACCTCGTCCTCCGAAGTTGAGTCCGGGCTCGCGGAGTATATGAAAAAGGGCGATTGCCCGTCCTGCGGCGGAGCGAGACTGCGCAGGGAAAGTCTGTCGGTTTTTGTAAATCAAAAAACCATTTACGACATATCGCGCCTTGAAGTGGAAGACGCTCTGCGGTTTTTCGCCGACCTCAAACTCGGAAAATACGAAACGGAAATCGGCGGAGGAATCGTGGAGGAAATCAAATCACGGATAGGTTTTCTCAAAGACATCGGGCTCGGTTACATCGCGCTTGACCGCTCCGCGGCAACACTTTCAAGTGGCGAGGCGCAGAGAATCCGGCTCGCAACACAACTTGGCTCTAAAATGACAGGCGTTACATACGTGCTCGACGAGCCGTCAATCGGACTGCATCCGTCAGACAATGACAAACTGATACGCACCCTGAAAACAATGAGGGACAACGGTAACACGATAGTGGTGGTTGAGCACGATGAGGACATGATACGAAACAGCGACTTTGTGCTGGATATGGGACCCGAAGCCGGACGGCGCGGCGGAGAGATTACGGGATGCGGAACGGTGCGGGAACTGATTTCCTGCAAGGGATCGCTAACGGGCAGATACCTGTCCGGCAGGGAGGCGATAGAGGTTCCTCTGAAAAGAAGAAAGCCGGAAGAATTCATCACTCTCAAAGGCGCGGCAAAGAACAACCTTGCCGGGCTGGACGTGTCTTTCCCCGTCGGGGTTTTTACATGCATCACGGGGGTTTCGGGATCGGGCAAAAGCACTCTTCTTCACGAAATTCTGTGCCCCGCAATTGAATCAGCGCGGCGGGGAAAAGCGGCGGGAGATGGTTTCAAGGCCATCTGCGGAACGCGCCACGCGGACAAGATTGTCAAAATAGACCAGGTGCCCATAGGCAGAACCCCAAGGTCAAATCCGGCAACCTACACGGGAATTTTCTCTCCCATACGTGAACTGTTTGCGATGACTCCCGAAGCGAAATTGAGAGGCTACGGAACGGGGCGTTTCAGTTTCAATGTCCGGGAAGGCAGTTGCGGTTTATGCGGCGGGAAGGGAAGCGTTAAGGTGGAAATGCACTTCCTGCCCGATGTTTACGCCACTTGTGAGCGGTGCGGAGGAAAACGTTTTGAGAGCGAAACGCTTGAGATAACATATCGGGACAAAAACATCTCGGACGTTCTGCAAATGACGGTTTCCGAAGCGGTGGAATTTTTCTCAAAACACCCGCGGATAAACCGTAAACTGGACATTGTTGAACAAGTCGGGCTCGGATACGTCAAGCTCGGACAGGAAGCAAACACTCTTTCGGGCGGCGAGGCGCAGAGGATTAAAATCGCCAAAGAACTTTCGCAGAAAGAAACGGGAAAAACACTCTATGTGCTTGACGAGCCGTCAACCGGTTTGCATTTCAACGATGTCAAAAAACTGCTCGCGGCGCTTGAAAAATTGATTAAAAAAGGCAACACGATGATAGTGATAGAGCACAATATGGAAATAATAAAAAGCGCGGACTATGTGATAGACATGGGTCCCGGAGGCGGAAAAAACGGCGGAAAAATAGTGGCCGAGGGCAGCCCGGAAGAGTTGGCACGGTCGGCAAAATCTCTGACGGGGAAATATCTCAAAAAGGCGCTTGACAAAAAAAGGAGAAACTGATTGGAAAACCGCCATACCGCTATTCTCGGTGTCGTGCAGGGAATAACAGAGGTTCTTCCCGTAAGCAGCACGGCGCACCTTATGATTTTTTCATGGTTGTTGTCATGGCGGGACGGCGGGCTTGACCTCGCGGTCTGGCTCCATTTTGGAACTCTTATCTCAATTTTGTTCTGTTTCAGAAAGGAGTGGGCGGCGATTGCGGGCGCGTTGTTGCGCTCGGCGCGGAGCGGCTCGTTTGAAAGTGCGGATGCAAAAATGGGCGTGGGGCTCGCGATTACTATCCTGCCGGCGGCGGCGGTCGGATTTGTTTTTGAGGCGGCGGTCGCGGGCGCTCTCAGGCATCCTGCCGTGGTCGCGGGCGCACTGCTTGTCGGAAGCGCCGTGCTGTTTGCCGCCGACAGAAAAAAAGGAAAAACAAAACGGCTCGCAAGCCTCTCAATCAAAGACTGCGTGTTTTTCGGAGTGGCGCAGTCATTCGCTCTGGTGCCGGGCGTTTCAAGATCGGGTGTCTCAATAGCCGGAGGAATGTTCCTCGGATACACAAGGGAGGATGCGGCGAAATTCGCCTTTATGATGGGAGTTCCCGTGATTGGAGCCGCCATTGCACGGACGGTCTGGAAGAACGGATTCGTGATTCCCAATGAAAGTGAGTTTCTCGCGGGAACAATCGCCGCGGCTCTCACGGGCGTTGTCTCCATAAGGTTTCTTTTGCGCTTTGTCCGGAACCGGAGTTACGCGCCTTTTGTGATTTACAGGGTCGCGCTCGCCGCGCTGATTCTGGTTTTCTTTCAGACGCGGTTTTTCCCGCTCTGACTTTCCATGAGCGCACCTTTCAGGGTGTCAAGAACAAGTGTTGAACATCTGGGGCGGCGCACTACAATCTCTTTGCCTAGAATCTCAATCATGTTTTCCCTGCCCATTGCGGAAATTTCTTCGGCTTTCATTCCTTTGACTTTGAGCGAAATAAGGGAAGCCGCCGCCTGACTTACCATGCACCCCTTGCCCTCAAAACCAATATCTCTGACAACGTCGCCGTCCATTTTGAGATAGACCGTTATGGTGTCTCCGCAACCGGAATTGCCGCCGCTCCGCACGAAATCCGCGCCGTCCAGAGCCCCGAAATTTCTGGGATTCTCATAGTGATCCATCAGGGTGTCCATTAACTCGTGGTGAATCACGGTTCAGTTCCGGGCTTTTTCGCCCACCTCTTTTTTTATTCTTGCGTAAACGGCTCCGAGCCCGTACATGCGCCTTGTTCCGAGTTTTTTGTCAAGACCAAGCCGGTTCAGAAGGTTCACCGGCGCATCCGCCACCTCTTCGGGAGACGCTCCGGTGAAAGCGTCAACAAGAATTGACACAAAACCCCGAACCGTGGGCGACTCTTCGGGCGCATGAGCGTGAATTGCGACCTTTCCACCGTTCACTTCAACCCAGATGAAAACGGGCGTTTCGCATTCGGGAACCCTGTTTTCTGATTTTTCAAGAAGCGGAATGTATTTTTCAGGAATCTGCGGGAGGTCGTCTGAATAGTCAACCAGCATATCAATTGTGGTTTGGAAATCGGAATCTCTGAATTGCTCAACAATTTCGGCGAGACCCATTTCACCTCTCTATTGGAGCGCGCACCATGTTTCCCCATTCCGTCCATGAGCCGTCATAGTTTCTTACGCTTTCGTAGCCCAAAAGATAGGTCAGAACAAACCATGTGTGAGAAGATCTTTCACCTATTCTGCAATAAACGATAACTTTTTCGCCGGGTTTGAGTTCCTGCTCTTTGCCGTATATCCGTTCAAGTTCGTCAGCCGATTTAAAAGTGCCGTCCTCATTTGCCGCCTTCGCCCACGGAACGTTGTTCGCGCCGGGGATATGCCCGCCTCTGAGGCACCCTTCCTGAGGATACGCCTCCATGTGAAGCAACTCGCCGGTGAACTCCTGAGGCGAGCGCACATCCACAAGCGCGCCTTGCGATTTCATGTGCTTCAGAACATCATCGCGGAAAGCCCTTATGGATTCATCAACCTTTCCAACCTTGTATTTGGTCTTCGGGAGTTTTGGAATGTCCCGCGTTAAATCCCTTTTTTCGTCAATCCATTTCTGCCTTCCGCCGTCCATTATCAGACAGTTTTCATGCCCCAAAACCTTGAAAGTCCAGAAAGCGTAGCACGCCCACCAGTTGCTTTTGTCTCCGTAGAAGACAACTTTTGAGTCGTTTGATATGCCCTTTTCAGACATAAGTTTCTCAAAACTCTCAACCGCGAGGTAATCTCTGATGGTCTGATCTTGCAGTTCAACCTGCCAGTCAAGTTTAATTGCGCCGGGAATGTGCCCTATTTCGTAGAGAAGAATGTCCTCATCGGACTCAACAATTACAACGTCGGGATCGTTTTTATGGTCTTCAACCCACTGGGTTGAGACGAGAACTTCAGGATGTTTGTATTCAGCCACTTTATGTGCCTCCCGCGCGACTTTTCCTCTTAATCGGGAGATAATAACCACACCTCAAGCCCATTGTCAATTGCGCGCGCCGCGCTCATATAATAGAATAGTTAACAGGAAAAATGGTGATATCCGGTAAAAATTTGAGTCAGATTACCGTCAAGGACATGGTGAAAAACCGCGAGGTTTTCTACTCCGTCTCCATGGACGATACGGTAAAAGAAGCCGCTTCCACACTCAAACGGCTCAAAATCCGCGCAACGGGTGTTCTCAAAGACGAAAAACTTGTCGGAGTTTTCAGCCACTACGATGTTTCAACAAAAGTCGTTACGGAAGGCAAAGACCCCAACGCCACCAAAGTAAAAGATGTTATGACGCCCGATGTCATCAAAGTAAATCTGCGCAACACATTTTCCGAATGTCTTGAAATCTTCGGACAGCACAACATCTCACACCTTGTCGTTGAAGACAAAAACGGAAACTACTACGGCGTTCTGTCACAGAAAGATATGCAGGACAAAATGCTTGAAACTCTGAAAGATATGCTTGAAATAACACAACAATACGCATTCGGTCCGCACCCTTCGGGAGAAGACTGAAACAGTGGAGGAAAAAATGTCTGAAGAAAAAACCCGGAAAACTCCGGACGGCGAAACCACTAAAAGCAAAGCAGGGGTGGTGTTCGGGCAGCTTCGCGTGCCGAACATCAAAAAGGGGTACAACCCCAAATACCCGTTTTACATGATGGGCATCTTTGTTGTGTTCGTGGTTTTAAGTGTAATTTTCGCTTTTGCCACTGACTGAAAAACCCTCTAATCCCTGATGCTTGCCGACACAATTTCGGCAAAATGCTCCGGCGTTCCGCCGGAAAAATACCGTATCTGCTCCATGCACGATATTCCCGTAACGCATACCCGCGCGGACTGTCCAAGCCCCTCAATCGCCGGAACAAGCCGGTCTTCGGCAATTTTCTTTGAAACCTCGTAATTTTTCTTTTCGTAACCGAATCCACCCGCCATTCCGCAACATCCGGCGCCCGAATCAACCGCATTAAAACCAAGCGCTCTCAAAACGGGTTCAAGCCCCGAATCCGGCTCGGCCGCTTTAGAGTGGCAATGGGTGTGGGCGAGAAAGGTCTCCGGAGGCGGCTCAATTTTCGCGGCAAGTTCCGCGGCGCGCGGTTTCACAAATTCCTCAAGCGTGAAAAACATCCGCGCGACCGCTTCGCGTTTTTCGCTCGCGGGCAGGAGGTCTGCGTAGTCGTCCTTGAACATTGAAACGCAACTGGGCTCGGTTCCAATTATCGCAATCCCTTTGTCCGCGTAGGGGTGGAGAACGCCGATATTGATTTCGGCGGCGGCGCGCGCTTTGTCAATCATTCCGCGGCTGAGCATGGGCCTGCCGCAACACACCCGTTTTTTTTCAATCACAACTTCGTAGCCGAGCGCTTCAAGGATTTTCACCGCGCCCGCGCCCGCGCCGGGATTGTAAAACTCCGCCCATGTGTCGTGAAAATAAACCGCCTTTTTCTGTTTTGAAACCGGATTGCGACCTGAGAACCAATCGCTGAAACGCCGCGCGGCAAACCGCGGCAGCGGTCTGCGCGGGTCCACACCCGCGAGCGCAAGCAGATTTTTTGAAATCGCGGAATTTGCCACGCGGTTCGCCGCCGGAACCCGCGACAGCGCGGATGAAATTATGTGAACATCCGAGAAAAATCTGTCCGCAAGGGAAAATCCCAGTTTTTCCGCTCTGCGCGCGAGAAACTCGGTTTTCATTTTCGCCACATCCACCGATGACGGACATTCGCTTTTGCACGCCTTGCACCCGACGCAGAAACTGAAAACCTCCTCCGCCTCATCGCTCAAAAGAAAATCCTCTCCGGCATCGCCGCTCAACACGCTCCGCAAAAGGTTCGCGCGCGCTCTTGTGGTGTCAATCTCATCGCGGGTCGCCATAAAAGACGGGCACATCGCGCCCTCGGAGGTTTTTCTGCAAACCCCCTGCCCGTTGCATGAATAAACGGCGGACTCAAAACCGCCTTGCTCCGTCCAGTCAAGAAGCGCGGGCAATGGCGTTTCGCTTTTTTTCAAACTTCTGAGGTTGTCCGCCGCGTTGTGGGCGGGGTTCACAACCTTGCCGGGATTGAACCTGTTTTGCGGGTCAAAAATCCCTTTCAAATCTGTCATCGCCGAGTAAATTTCATCGCCGAAAAGCCGCCGGTTCACATGGCTTTTCTGCAATCCGTCCCCGTGCTCGCCGCTCATCACTCCGGCGTATTTCAGCGCGAGACCAAGCGCGGCTTCGGACACCTCTTCCATCATCTGAGCCCCTTCGCGCGTTGAAAGGTCAATAAGCGGGCGGATGTGCAAACAGCCCGCGCTCGCGTGGGCGTAAAAACCGGCTTTGAGACCGAGAGAGGAAAACACTTGCGATATGTCGCGCGCGTATGCGGCGAGCGAAGCGACCGGCACCGACACATCTTCAATGCACGGAATCGGTTTAGCGGGGGAACGCGAACTCATCAAAAGACCAAGCCCCGCCGTCCGCACGCCCCACACCTTTGCCTGATCCTGTTCGGAAAGCGCGAGGTCTTTTTCGCACGCGACACCTTTTTCGTTCAAAAAAGCGATAAACCCTTCGGCTTTCAGGCGGCACTCATTTTCACTCTCTCCGAAGAACTCAACGGCAAGAACCGCCTCCGGTTTGCCTTTCACAAACGACAGAAGATGCGAAAAACCGCCGTGTTTTCGCGTGAGCCCGATGAGCATTCCATCCACAAGTTCAATCGCGGCGGGGTCGCGCTCCAATATGAGCGGAGTGGTCTCAATCGCGCGCAAAAGGTTGTCAAACTGCAACACGGCGAGGCATTTATAAGCGGGTTTTTCCACCAGTTTCAACGTCAGTTCGGTTGTGATTCCGAAAGTGCCCTCAGCCGAAGCGAAAAGTTTTGCGGGATTGAATTCATCATCAAGCAGGTAGTTAAGCGAATACCCCGAAGCCCTGCGCCAGTGTTTTGGGAATTTTTCCGCGACAAGCGCCCGGTTTGCATTTTTGAAGTTTTCAAGAGCGCGGGAAAGCGCCGCGTCCGGGCAACCCGAAGCGGAGAAGGAAATTTGATCGCCTGTGTGAAGAACGGAGCGGAGCGAAACAACGTTGTCGCCCGCCATTCCGTAGAGAATTGAGTGCGCGCCCGTTCCGTTGCTTGCCACAACGCCGCCGACAGTGGCGATTCTCGCAGATGCCGGGTCGGGACCGAACATAAGCCCTTTTTCGGCAACTACGTCATTTAACCGTCCAAGGCATATTCCCGGCTGAACGGTCGCGGTTTTGTTTTCCGCGTCAATCTCCAAAATCCCGTCCATATATTTGGACATATCAACGGTGATTCCGTCTCCGAGGCACTGCCCCGCGAGCCCCGTTCCGCCGCCTCGCGGAAGGATTGAAACGCCGAATTCACCGGCGATTTTTACTGTTTCGGCAACATCCTCCGCCGTGCGCGGAATAACAACGCCAAGCGGCTCAATGCGGTAGTTGCTTGCGTCAGTCGAGTAAATAATGCGGTCTATTTTGCGAAAACGAACTTCGGCGGAAGTGCGGGACTGGAGGGTTTTTGCGAGGTCGGTTGCAAGAGGCATTGTCAGTCAGAGTTTAACCGACAAAGGAGCGGGACTGTTCAGACGTTTTCCAGCCGCAGTTTCATTTTGTATTTTTTGCAGGAAATATTTTTGTTTGTGGAGCAGGCGGCAATCAGCCCCGGATCTATATCAGCGGCAATTATCAGACCCTTAACGGAAGATTTTGGAAACTTCGCCGCGACATGCCCCATATACATTGAAATCTGACCAAATGCCGCATGCGTAGCGGCACCGGATTTTAATTCAACAACCAAGAAATCACTGCCTTTTTTGAGCAACAAGTCCAGTCGGACATTTTTAATCGTATATTCGGAACTGACAAGTTTATAACCAGAAAAAAGTTCGGAAATTTGACTCTCAATCGCATTGTGCAAATCGCGCTCAAGGGACAATTTTCTGGGAGCGGAATTGGAAACACTATCTGAAGACCCTTCAATATCAGACACTCCTCCCCCATCTGACAGTTCCCTGACAAATTGCTCGTATTGAATTATCGCAGCCCTTGGCGAACCTGCCGAAAGATACCCCACTTCCTGCTTTGCCCCTCCCCTGTCGTAAGTTTTTCTGATTTCGCTCACTCTCTCCAAATCCGTTATTTGAAAAATATCTTCCCCTAAATCTTTTGATAAACGGTTTATTCCTACCCTGTAACTACCGCTTGCAGTTCCAGGTGAAAACCCCTTTTCTATAAGCCACTCTGTAAATCTTTCTTTCATAACACCCTCCTATCGGTTGTATTCGTATTCGCGCAGATATTCCTCAATATTTTCATTGGCAACGAAACCTAACCAACCCCTTGCGCCACCATTGCGTCCGCGATTTTTTTGAAGCCCGCGATGTTGGCTCCGGCAACGTAGTCAACTTTTTTGCCTTTTTTGCCGAATTCAAGACAGCGTTCGTGGATGCCGACCATAATGTCTTTGAGTTTCTCCTCAACCTCTTCGCGGCTCCAGAAAAGTTTCATGCTGTTCTGCGTCATCTCCAATCCTGAAACCGCAACGCCGCCGGCATTGCACGCCTTTGCGGGGGCAAGCATAACGCCCGCTTTCTGAAAAGTGTGAACCGCGTCAAGGTCGCACGGCATATTGGCTCCCTCGCCCACAACTTGAACGCCGTTTTTGATTAGAACCTTCGCGTCCGCGCCCATAAGTTCATTCTGAGTCGCGGACGGAAACGCCACATCGCATTTCACACCCCACGGCTTTTTGCCCTTGTGAAATTTGCATTTGAACTTTTTCGCGTATTCGCTTATGCGCCCGCGCTTGTTGTTTTTCAAATCCATTATCCACGCAAGTTTTTCGGGAGTAATCCCCTTCGGGTCGTGAATGAACCCGTCTGAATCGGACATCGTAACCGCCTTGCCGCCGAGCTGGGTCAGTTTCTCAACGGTGTATTGCGCCACATTGCCCGAACCCGAAACAACGCAGATTTTGCCGTCCAAATCGTCGCCTGCGGCTTTGAGGATTTCGCTCACAAAAAACACGCTTCCGTAGCCGGTCGCTTCGGGGCGAATCAAACTGCCTCCGAAAGATATGCCTTTGCCCGTCAAAACGCCCGTGAACGCGCCCGAAATACGCCTGTGCTGACCAAACATGTAGCCGATTTCGCGTCCGCCGACCCCTATGTCTCCGGCGGGAACGTCAATATTTTCGCCCACGTGCCTCGCAAGCTCGGTCATAAATGCCTGACAGAAACGCATAACCTCGCCGTCTGATTTGCCGCGCGGATTGAAATCGCTTCCGCCCTTTCCGCCGCCCATCGGCAAGCCCGTCAAACTGTTTTTAAAAATTTGCTCAAACCCCAGAAACTTCATCACACTGAGGCTGACGGACGGATGAAAACGCAAGCCGCCCTTGTATGGACCGATAACGCCGCTGAACTGCACCCTGTATCCGCGGTTTGTGCGGATGTTGCCCTCGTCGTCCTCCCAACAGATCCTGAAAGATATAATTCTGTCCGGCTCGGTCAGCCGCTCTAATATCTGTTTTTGCATATAAATCGGGTTTTTCGTTATGAACGGAACAAGGGATTCCGAAACCTCCCTTACGGCTTGGTGAAACTCATGCTCGGACGGATTGCGCCGCTCAACTCCGTGCATAAAATCTTTGATGTTAATGGACTTTCTGGTCGCCATTTTAGAAATCCTCCTTATATATTCGCACTTGCGTCTTCCGACTTTGCGTCAAACTTTTTCAAAATGCCGTAAACCGTGTTTCTTTCAGCCGGAATACGCCCTATTTCGCGCGTAAGGCGGCGGAACTGCTCAGGTGGAAAATACTGCCCGTAACTCGCGCCCGCTTTGCGTGAAATCTGCTCTTCCATAAGCGTTCCACCGAAATCGTTGGCTCCGGCGGTGAGCGAAAACTGCGCAAACTCCGGTCCCTGCTTCACCCAGGACACCTGAATATTGTCTATCCAGCCGCGTAGAAAAAGGCGCGACACGGCATACATTTTAAGTTGGTGCAAGTCTGTGGGACCCTCGTGAACCTTGCCTTTTGAGTTTTGAAAAATGCGCGTCTCCCACGGAATAAAACGCAGGGGAACAAACTCGGTGAACCCTCCCGTGCGTTTCTGTATGTCGCGCAGAACGCCGAGGTGAACAGACCAGTGACGCGGCTCGTCAAGATGTCCGTACATTATTGTTGAAGTGGTTCTCATTCCGGCTTTGTGGATTTTTTCAACGACCCGAATCCATACTTCGGTCGGAATTTTGCGTGGAGCGATTTTCTTTCTTACTTCTTCAACAAGCACCTCGGCGGCGGTGCCGGGAAAAGTGTTGTGTCCCACATCTTTCAGCATGTTGATAAAATCAGTTTCCTCAATGCCGAGCGTGTGCGCCCCATACCAGACTTCGTAAGGTGAAAACGCATGAGTGTGCATTTCCGGAACCGCTTTTTTGACGTTTTTTATCAAGTCCACATAGTAGTTGCCGTCAATCTTCGGGTGCATTCCACCCTGCATACACACCTCGGTTGCGCCTATTTCCCACGCCTCTTTTGTTTTTGCCGCTATCTCCTCCATTGAGAGGAAATACGCTTTTTCGTCCCCTTCGGGCGCCATAAAATTGCAAAAACCGCAATAAACATCGCAGATATTTGTGAAATTTATGTTTCTATTGACGACATATGTAACAACATCGCCCACATCCTCTTTTCTTAAGTTGTCCGCGGCAATTACAAGGGCGGCAATCTCATCGGGCTTGGCAATCGCGAAGAGTGCGTCCGCATCGGAAACCGAAACCTCTTTTGACTCAAACGGCTTGCTTATGATGCCCGCGAGACTGGAATCCACGCGCGCAAGACACGCCTCAAGCCCCGAAGCGCGGCGGTCGTCTATCAAATCCCTCAAATCTTCTAACTGAGAGGACATCTCTTTTCAGTTCACCTCCGGAACAAGCCCCCGCTCATCAACGCGGGCTTTTACCATTTCAAGCATCTGCGGCTCAAGAAACTTGCCGCTTATGTATTCGGGATAGACCGGAAGCCGCTCCCTCAGTTCAAAGCCCAAAGCCGACACCTGCGCGCGCATCTCTTCAAGCAAGGGCCACGGAGCTTCGGGATTTACATAGTCAATCGTGAGCGGCGACACTCCGCCGAGGTCGTTTATTCCGGCGGGAATGAAATTCGCGTAGGTTTCGCCGTTGAGGTTGGGGGGAATCTGAATGTTCATCCCGCCCCCGAACACAAGACGCGCTACCGCGACCGTTTTGAGCATGTCGGCAAAATCCGGCGGCGGAAAACTCTCCATCGCAATGCCGTCTTTCGGGCTGAAGTTCTGAATTATAATCTCCTGAATATGCCCCCGCCGGTCTGACAACTCTTTGAGAGCGAAAAGTGAATCAACCCTTTCCGCGCGTGTTTCACCTATGCCGACAAGTATTCCGCTCGTCCAGGGAATTCTTAAATTCCCCGCGCGCTCCATCGTTTCCATTCTAAGTTTCGGCACTTTGTCCGCGCAACGGTGGTGCGCGTGCCCGGGTTTGAGAAGACGGGGGCTGATGTTTTCAAGCATAAGCCCCATGCTCGGATTGCTCTGTTTGAGGCGCGAAAGTTCTCCCGTGGTCGCAAGACCGAGGTTTGAATGGGGGAAAATCCCGCGCCCGATGGCAGACTCGCACACCTCGGCGAGATACTCGGCGGTTGTTGAGCATCCAAGCCCGTTAAGTTTTTCCCTGTATTCGCCGTAAACGGCTTCGGGCTTGTCTCCGAGAACAAAAAGCAACTCCGTGCAACCGAGTTCCGCGCCCTTGCGGGCTATTTCATCAACCTCGTCGGGAGGTATTAACAACTCCGCGTCTCCGGGCTCTATCTTGAAAGTGCAGTATCCGCAGTGGTTTCTACAAAGCCGCGTGAGGGGAACGAACACATTTTTTGAGTATGTAAGTTCTTTGCCGTGAGAGCGGACGGCGAGAAAAGACGCGGCGCTCAAAAGAGCGGGGATTTGAGAATCTGCAATTCCGGTGAGAAACAAGGCGTCATCCGGGGAAATACCGTCTCCGCCGGCGGCCTCTTCGCAAATCCGCATTACTTGCGGGTCGGGGGCGGAAACCCCCGAAGCACTAAGCCCCCCGACACGCGCCATCAACTCCAGACGCGAGCGGTCAAAAATCTCATTTTCAGAACACCCAAACCCCATATCACTATTACCGTATCCTCACCGGCGTATTTGAGCAGTTATATTTACACATACGGCGCGCCATTTCAAGAATGTTAATCGAAGAGCGGGTCAAGTATCATACGCCGGATGCGGGAAAAACTGTCCTATGTTTATCACTTTTGAAGGAATTGACGGTTGCGGAAAATCAACGCAAGCCGCGTTGTTGCGCAACCACCTTGAAGCGAATGGCGAAAAAACAGCGCTCACACACGAGCCCGGAGACGGCGGGGAAATAGGGCAAAGCATAAGAAACACAATCCTGATGGAAAAGATGAGAAGAATTGACCCTCTCGCGGAGGTTTTTCTGTTTTGCGCCGACAGAGTCCACCATGTTCAAAAAGTGGTAAAACCCGCTCTGGACAAAGGGGAAACCGTCATTTCAGACAGATTTTTTGACTCAACGGTCGTCTATCAGGGCTACGGAAGGGATATTGACCTTGAATTTGTAATATCGGCGGCGGAAAAATCTGCGCTCGGAGTCGTGCCGGACATCACGCTCTTTCTTGACGCACCCATTGAGACGTGCATGCGACGGCTCCAAAACAGGAATAAAACCGGCAAAGGCGCTGACAGAATGGACCGGGAAACGGAAAACTTTTACAACCGCCTGCGTTCGGGATTTTTGTCCGAAGCGGAAAAGTCGCCCGGGAGAATCAAAGTCATTGACGCAACCGGGGAAATTGCGGACACTCACAAAGCGGTCTGTGCGGCGGTTGAAGGGAAAATCGGTATTTAGAAGGTGTTTGAAGAAATAGACGGACACATGCTCGCGAAGAAAACCCTTCAACGGGCGGTTTCGGGCGAACGGACGGCTCACGCCTACCTGTTTTCCGGTCCCGAAGGCGTTGGAAAAAAACTCACCGCCATCTCATTCGCAAAAGAGTTGATATGCCCCGAAAAGCGCAGGCAGGCGGAGAGCGCTCACTGCGATTGCTCCGTCTGCGAGAGGATTGACGGCAGAATCCATCCCGATGTTTCACTGTTTGAATACAAAGACAAAAACGCCATCACGGTTGACAATGTGCGCAATGAAATTGAGAGAGGAATTTTTCTCAAGCCCTTTGAATCTCAATACAAAATCTTCATCGTTGACGGCGCGCAAAGAATGAACTCAAGCGCACAGAACGCATTTCTAAAAACACTTGAAGAGCCGCCGCCCTACTCGGTCATAATCCTCATAACCGACCTGCCTTTGATGATTTTGCCAACCATACGTTCAAGATGCCACACGGTCGGGTTCGGAAAACTTGATGGAAGAGTCGCGCGCGAAAAACTCGTAAAAAACGGTGAACTTTCCGCCGAAGAAATTGAACTTGCGGTAAAAATCGCGGACGGCAGCCCCGGCAAGGCGTTAAAAATCACCTCTGAAGAGACGGGGAAAATCGTGAAAACTATCAAAATTCTTGCCGGAATTGACGCGCGCAAACCGTCCGAGGTTTTCGCTTTCGTGGAAAACCTGCTCGGCAAAGCGAAAGGAAACGCCGAACAGCGGGTTCAAGCTGAAAACTTCGCCGAATCCGCGGCGTTGTGGATTCGGGATTTACTGCGTGCAAGCGCGGGAGTGAACGAATTCACATACGGCGCTTTGAGCGATGTTTCCGTTGACTTCGCCGGACGGCGGAAACCAACTGAAATAGTTGAGAAAGCGCTTGAATTTGAAAACGCGATGGCGGGCATCAGAGCACGCAATCTCAACTGCCGTTTAGCCCTTGAAAATCTTGTGTTAAAAATGGCAAACATATAGACTTGCCACCTACAACACTTCATATTTCAGAAGCGTTTCCAGAGTACCGATGAGGGCAAAAATTATTAAAAATCCGGCTTTTCTGCTGATTACCGCGCTTGTTTTTTTCTGCCATAATCCGGCGGCGGAAGCAGTCGTCAGAACCATAGCGGACGGCGAGACTGTCAATATGAGCATTGTTGAAGGAGGCGATGACGACAACCTCAATCTCCCCTCTTTGAGTACGGATTTTTTCACAAACGGTTCGTTTGCGGACTTCGGAAGCGGAGCGGACTCCATCACTGTTACGGGCGCGGGCGGTAACTTCTCTGCGGTGGAAATTCATCCAAACGGGGTATTCAGAAACTTTGAGCGTGTGTATCTGTCGGAGAACGGCAGTGACTTCTGGTCTGTGGGCGACAACGACGCGCGGCTTGAATTCATTGACGCGCGCGACGGCACGGACACACTTTCGGTCGGAAACCTGATTCGCAACTCGGGCGGCATTGGCGCCGGCAGACGCTACAGAAACTTTGAGCGCGTAACCCTGTCCGATGATAACAACGTTTGGGCTATTACGGGCAACGACAGCTCTCTTGAGAACATTGACGCGCTCGGAGGAACTGACACGCTTGAAAAAACCCTCGGAGACACTGGCAACGACAATTCCTTCAATGCGGCGGACTCTTCATTCTCCGTGAGCAGTTTGAGCATGCCCGCCTACGGAAACTATTCGGGTTTTGAACAGGTCGCGGTCTCAACGAGCGACAACGACGATACATGGGTTGTTTCGGCAAATGACACAACCTCGGGGTGGCAGTGGATAAACGGGCTCGGCGGCACGGGGGACACGGTTGCGTTTGGAGACGGAAACCACAACGCGATGAGCATCAACTCCTCAGACGGGTTTTACAGAAACTTTGAGCGCGTAACCCTGTCCGACAATGACAACATTTGGACTATCACGGAAAACGATCGTGAACTTTCTCTCATTGACGCGCTTGCCGGAACGGCGGACACGGTTGTATTCGGAGACGGAAACCACAGCGGCGATGCTTTGACAAAATATGTGAACTTCCGCCGCGCAACGCTTTCCGGGGGAAACAACATTTGGACTGTCGGCTCAAATGATTCAGACCTTGAATATGTTGATGCGCTCGGCGGAACCGACACAATCATACTGGGAAGCACAGTCCAAACCTCCGCCCAACTGCACTCAAGCGGCGGCTACAGAAATTTTGAGCGCGCCTCCCTTTCAGACAACAACGACTTCTGGACGGTTACGGACAACGACCTCAACCTTGAGAGCATTGATGCGCTCGGCGGCACGGACACTCTGGAAACCTCTATAACGGACTCAACCGGAGACGGATTTTTCAGCATCGCGGACTCCGCACTTTCAGTGAACTCACTGGCGACCGACCCGGATTTCGCAAAATACGCAAACTTTGAGCAGTTAGCGGTTTCAACAACGGACGGGGACGATATGTGGGTCGCTTCAACAGAATCGTCCCGCTGGCAGTGGGTTAACGCAGCCGGCGGCACAGACACTCTTGCGCTCGGTGAGGGAAGCCACAGCGCGGAAGAGATCCATTCGGACGGATTTTACAGAAACTTTGAGCGCGTAACGCTTTCCAATGCAATCGACTCCTGGTCGGTTACGGACAACGACCTTGAACTTGAATTTATTGACGCGCTCGGCGAAACCGACACGCTTACGTTCGGTGAGGGGAGCCACAGCGCGGAAGAGATCCGTTCGGGCGGACGCTATAGAAACTTTGAGCGCGCAATTCTATCGGACGGAAACGATATCTGGACGGAAACGGACAACGACCTCAACCTTGAGAGCATCAATGCGCTCGGCGGCACGGACATTCTGGAAATTATGCTTAAAGACACACAAGGGGACAGCTCCTACAACGCGAGCGATGTTCCGCCTTCGGCGGACCTGCTGGCTTCCCCGGCTTACGGAAACTATGTGGATTTTGAGAGAATCGCCATTGGCATTACGGACGGAGACGACACATGGGTCGCTAACTCAAACGCCGATTTTACAACGGACTGGGGTTGGATAAATGCGCGCGGCGGCACGGACACGCTTGCGCTCGGAAACGGAGACCACTCGTCGGCGAACGTAAGCGCAGGCGGGCGTTACAGAAACTTTGAACGGGTAACCCTGTCCGAAGAAGACAATATCTGGACTTTTAGCGCAGGCGACCGCAACCTTGAAAGCATTGACGCGTTTGGCGGAACCGACACAATCGCGTTCGGCAACGGAAGCCATAACGGAGAGATACTGTCAAGATTCAGGAATTTTGAGAGAGCAACCCTGTCGGACGAAGACAACACATGGTTTGTCGGCGCGAATGACGGCGACCTTGAATACATTGACGCGATGAACGGCAACGGCTCGGACACGCTTGTGTTTGGAGACGGAAACCACTCATCGGCGAACGTACGCGCAGACGGGCTTTACAGAAACTTTGAGCAGGCGGTCTTATCCAATGCGGACAACATGTGGACGGCAACGGACGGCGATTACAACCTTGATTACATTGACGCGCTCGGCGGCACGGACACTCTGGCTCTCGAAGACCGTAGCGGGGCAAACATAAGCGCGAACGGGCTTTACAGAAACTTTGAGCAAGTAACCCTGTCCGATAATGACAACACGTGGACGGTTACGGACGACAACCGGGATCTCACGAGAGTTGACGCGATGGGCGGCACGGACACGCTCGCGTTTGGAGACGGAAACCACAGCGCGATGAACATCAACTCCTCAGACGGGATTTACAGAAATTTTGAGCGCGTAACCCTGTCCGATAATGACAACATTTGGACGGTTACGGAAGACGACAACTCTCTTGAGAGCATTGACGCGCTTGGCGGCACGGACACGCTTGAAGAAACCCTCGAAGACACTAACAACGACAATTCCTTCAACGCGGCGGACTCTTCATTCTCCATGAGCGATTTGAGCACGCCCGCCTACGGAAACTATTTGAATTTTGAACAGGTCGCGGTCTCAACGAGCGACAACGACGATACATGGGTTGTTTCGGTAAATGACACAACCTCAGGGTGGCAGTGGATAAACGGACTCGACGGCACGGACACGCTCGCGTTTGGAGACGGAAACCACAGCGCGATGAACATCAACTCCTCAGACGGGCTTTACAGAAACTTTGAGCAAGTAACCCTGTCCGATAATGACAACATTTGGACGGTTACGGAAAACGATCGCGAACTTTCTCTCGTTGACGCGCTCGCCGGAAACGACACAATCGCGTTCGGAGACGGAAACCATGACGGAGAGGTACTGTCAAGATTCAGGAATTTTGAGAGAGCAACCCTGTCGGACGAAGACAACACATGGACTGTCGGCGCGAATGACGGCGACCTTGAATACGTTGACGCTCTCGGCGGCTCGGACACAATCAACGTGAATGCGGCCGCCGGCACAACCCGGACTTTGAATGGAGACGATGTCGGCGCGGGCAATCTTTACAGAAACTTTGAATCTCTCAGAAAAACGGGAGAGGGAATTCTCTCCATAGAAAGAACGGTTGATTTGGGAATGGCGGGCAATCTGTCCGTTGAACAGGGAAATGTCTCGTTTAACATAGTGATTGAAATACCGGTAAGCGGAGACGCGACCGCCGCGAATTCAGGGAAAATAATCTCCGGCAGCATCCACACAACCGCCAACTCCTCAATCGGGGTGCGGGGTTTGAGCGCGTATGACCTTTCGCGAACCGCAAATATGTCCATCTCCATTTTTGAAGGCGACACGTCAAACATAGATGACAACACCGAAATTACAGACCCCGGTCTTTTCACCGACATTGTGCGCGAAGACAACGGACTACGCGTGGCTTTTGATTCATCCGAAGGCGCGCGTCAGGAAATAGCGGCGGCGTTTAACGGCGCAAACCCGCGCGAACTCGCGGCAACCATTCACACTTCGCTGGTCGCAGGCAGGGTTGACGAAGGTTCATCAAGAATAGTTGAAGATATTGACAGCGGCCTTACCTCGGAAGCGGGGGTAAGGGAGCTGATTCCAAGCGAGCACGGCGGCGTTGACTACGAAATCATAGACCTTCAGAGAAAATTCTTTGGCTCTATTGAAGAGCGGGTGGTTGAGGCGGTCAAGCTTATGCTGTGGGAAACTCAGCAGCCAACTCCGACTTACAGAATTTTCGGCGGCGGTTTTGAAAAGACCTCTTCGGGGGATTTGTATGAAATTGGCGCACGCGGATTTTCCGCAGGAGTTCACAGGCTGTTATTCAACGAAAGAATGGGTGTGGGAATAGCCGGAGCCGCTTCTTTTATAGAAACAAGAGGCGAGCGCGTAACGGAAAAAACCGAAGGTTTTCACGGAGCAATCTACACAAGATACGACCACGGAACGGTCTCCGCGACGGGAATTTTTTCCGCGGGCACACATGACTATGAATCGGAAAGACGCGCGGCGGCTGCGGGCAGAATCAACGGAAAAAGCGACATTTTTGTTTACGGAGCAAAAGTGTCCGCGGGGTTGGAACTGTTGAAAAATCTGCCGGTGAGAATAAAACCCGAAGCGTCTTTTATGTTTGGAAGATCGTCAATTGACGCCTACCGGGAAACCGGAGGGCTTGGCATTTCCCTTCAAAAAAGAGAAACAACTTCCACCGAAGCGGGGCTGAAAGTCAACATCGCCTTCAACCCGCTGAAAACCGTTCTCAGAACAACCGTACAGCCGGAAATAGAAGGCGGAATTCACTACGATTTTTCGGCGGATAACGAGCCCGTGCGTGCGAGCGTTTTCAACACCGATTACACTATTTTCCGCAACGGAACGGAAGACAAACTCCGCTATTCCGCCGGGGGAAAAGTTATAATGTCAGACAACAATCACCTCTCCCTGAAAATCGGCTATGAGGTTGAATTTAGAGAGGATATGCGCTCTTATACAGGCTCGGCGCAGTTTCAGGTCCGCTTCTGACACCGAATGAAAGCGTATTACATCACAACCCCTATCTATTACGTAAACGACCTGCCGCACATAGGTCACGCTTACACAACTGTGGCGGCGGACGCGCTGGCGCGCTGGCGGCGGCTGCGCGGCGAACCGGTTTTTTTTCTGACCGGAACGGACGAGCACGGCAGAAAAATTGAGCAAACCGCCGAGCAAACGGGGGAAACACCAAAACAGCTCGCCGACAGGGTCGTGGAAAGGTTCCATTCGCTGTGGCAAACACTGAACATTGAAAATGACGATTTCATAAGAACCACCGAAGAAAGACACGGCAAATGCGCTCAAAAACTGTTCAAAGCCGCGCTTGACGCGGGAGACATCTATCTCGGCGAATACGAAGGTTGGTATGACGTGCGTGAGGAAAGTTTCATCACGGAAACACAGATGGAGGAAATCAATAAAATGCCTCCGGAGAAACGCCCGAACATTGAAAAAATCAAGGAGCCGTGTTTTTTCTTCAAACTTTCCGCGTATGAGAAACCCCTGCTTGAATATTACGACAAAAACCCCGATTTTGTGATGCCGAAAGAGCGAATGAACGAAGTCCGCAACTTCGTGAAATCCGGGCTGAAAGACTTGAGCATAAGTCGCACGACATTCTCGTGGGGTGTGAGAGTTCCGGAAAATCCACAGCACGTTATGTATGTCTGGTTTGACGCGCTGTCCAACTATCTGACCGCGGCGGGATTTGAATCGGACACGGAAAAATTCAAAAAAACCTGGCCCGCGAACCTTCATCTGGTCGGCAAAGACATCATCAGGTTTCACGCGGTTTACTGGCCCGCTTTTCTTATGTCCGCCGGAATTGAGCCGCCGCTCCGGGTTTTTGCCCACGGGTGGTGGACGGTTGAAGGGGAAAAGATGTCAAAATCTCTGGGCAATTCGGTAAATCCGGTTGAAATTGCGGACGAGTTCGGTGTTGATGCATTCAGATATTTTATGATGAGGGAAATTCCATTCGGAAAAGACGGCGATTTTTCACGCAAGTCTTTGGTTTCGCGAATTAATTCCGACCTCGCAAACGGGCTCGGAAACCTTGCGAGCCGGTCGCTTGGAATGGTTGAACGGTATTTTGAAGGTGTGGTTCCGGACGCGGGCGGTGCGGAATGCCGCAATTCCGCCGTAAAAGAATGCGCGGAAAATTGCGCTTCCGGTATTCCCGCCGCGATGGACGCAATCCAGCCCGGCAAAGCGCTTTCCCTTCTGTGGGAATTCATCGCCGAGGCGGACAAATTTGTTGAGGACTCAAAGCCGTGGGAAATTCATAAAAAAGGCGACACAGAAAAACTTGCGGTGGTTTTGTGGACACTTTGCGAATCGTTGAGAATTATTGCCGTTTACACATATCCGTTTATGCCCGAAACGGCGGAAAAACTGTGGAAAAAGCTGGGCTTTGAACAAACACTCGAAAACTCCCCCGAAAAATATCTTTCAACCGGGTGGGGAGTTTTTGCCGCGGGAGCCAAAGTCAAAAAAGGCGGCAACCTTTTCAACAGAATTGAAGATGTGGCGCGGTAAGAAAGGATTTACACTTCTGGAATCGCTGTTCGCCATGCTTATCGTCTCGGTGGGAGTGGCGGCGGCGCTTGAAATTCATTCGGCAACGCTAAAAAACCGCGCTTTTGGCCGCATCGCACTGGTCGCGGAGACTGGAATTGAATCTCTGATGGAAATTGACAGAGGACGGCTCGGAACCCTCATAAAATCCGGCTCGGCAAATCCGATTGAAGAGATTTTCAGCCACATTCAGGCTTCGGAACTTTCGTGTAAAAATCTGTCGCGACTGGACTGTGAGAAAATCGCGGAAAAATCCGGCATGGTCTGCCGCGCGCCCGAAACTACGGAAGGCGCGGTAAAAATAAAATACATCGCCTGCGTTGGAGAAAAATCGTTCAAAGGAGAGCAGTTCATCCGTGTTTCGCGTAAATAAAGAGCGCGGTTTTACTCTGCTGGAATTTCTTTTCTCCGCCGCATTGCTCGCGGTTTTAACCGTGGTCGGGCTTTCGGCGGTTTCAAAACAGTCAAAAACTCAAATATTTTTGAAAAACACAAGCAAAATGGACCATGTTGCCCATTCAATTCTCTCAATAATTTCCGATGAAATAAAAAATTCGGGCTCACACGGAAACGGGTTGCCGCCCATACGTTTTGTTGACGGCGGGAGAAAAATAAACAAGGACAGCCGGGAATGCGACCCGTTCGTCTCAAAAGAAGGAGGCCCGGACTGCATTACTTTTGAGAGTTTTTCATACGACGGGGAAATTGCGGTAAAAAAAAGTTTTTTTGTTGAAAGGAAACTTTTGAGAACCCGCAGCAGCGACAATTCAAGAAATCAGTCTCTAACGCCGAAAAAGGAGAATTTGCTGGTTGAGGATTTTCAAATCGGTTTTTTCACAAATTCGGGCGATGGTTTTCAAAACTCCGTTCCCGAAGGCGAAACTCTTGAAGCCGTAAAGGTAACGCTTACGCTGAAGTCGCCCGCCGCACTTCAAAATCCCGAAAATCCGTATGAAATTAAAACCTATTCGGTCGTGGCAAATCCGAGAAACATACGATGAAGAAAAACGGTTTTGCCATCATAATCGCACTCCTTATTTTGGCGACAATGTCTGCGGTTGCCACAGCGGGGTTTTTCGTTTCAGTCGCGGACTTAAAAATATCTTTTAACCGCATCGCGAGCGCCAAAGCCCTGCGAGACGCCGAAAGGGTTCTTGTCGAAGCGGAAATCAGCATGGAACAATGCCTCACGGAAAACGGTATTGAGGAGAACGGTATTGAAGAATGCGTTTCTGAAGTCGCTGACGAAGTGGCGGGCGCGAATGCGGAAAATCCGGGCGTGAATGAAACTTTTATACTTACCGCGTTCGGGCGTTCGGGCAATTTTTCAACTGAAATACAAGCGGTTTATTCCGCGCGAAACGGAAATATGATGATGAATTCGTGGTGGCGGAAATTAGAGCGGAAACCGCAATGAAAAACGGCGGATATTCACTTGTTGAGTTAATTTTTGTTCTCGCGATAGCGGCGGTGGTAGTCGGGTTATCTCTTCCGTTTCTTGTCCAATATGCGGAAAAATCCCGTTTTGAAAGCGCGGTGCAAAAGGTGGAGACCCACATAAGGCGGACAAAAATGCTTGCCATAACAAGTCATGAGCCGTACGCAATCTGCGTTCCACTCGGAAAAAAGACCCGGGGAAACAGGTGGAGATTTTTAACGGTCAAAGGCGGCGAAAATTGCGACCCCGCCGGCACGGCGGCTGAGGTTATTGAAAGCGCAATTCCATACAGGGTTTTTCAAAAAAGCGGAAAAATCGAAATTAGAAAAATAATTTTTACCCCCGTAGGAACCTCAGGCAACAAATCATTCTGCATTGAGAGCAAAAACCGCGACTACTGGAAAAAAATAACCATTTCCAATTTCGCGGTAATAGCCGTAACATCAAACTCCGAAAACCCGTGTAATTGACTGAAATATGCGGGCGTATATGCTTTAAAACTCTGTGGACCGGGAGTGATAATGGCAAAAAATAAAAACCCCAGACAGTTCTCTTCAATTTACGTTGAAGGTCCCGACCGCGCTCCCAGCCGTGCGATGCTGAGGGCGGTCGGATTCAAAGACAAAGATTTTTCCCGTCCCGTTGTGGGAATTGCCTCAACGTGGAGCATGGTAACTCCGTGTAATATGCACATTGATAAACTCGCAATCCGTGCCGGAAACGGAGCAAACCGCGCGGGCGGAAAAGCCGTTATTTTCAACACAATTACGGTCTCGGACGGCATTTCAATGGGAACCCCGGGAATGAGATATTCCCTTGTTTCAAGAGAGATAATCGCGGACTCAATAGAAACGGTCACGGCGGCGGAGGGTTTTGACGGACTTGTCGCGATTGGTGGTTGCGACAAAAATATGCCCGGTTGCATGATGGCAATCGCGCGCCTGAACCGCCCGGCGGTTTTCGTTTACGGCGGAACAATACTGCCCGGTTGTCATGACGGAAAAGATGTGGACATAGTGTCGGTTTTTGAAGCGGTCGGCTCTCACGCGAGCGGTGAAATAAGCGCGGGCAAACTAAAAAAAATAGAATCCGCCGCGATACCGGGACCCGGCTCGTGCGGTGGAATGTATACCGCCAACACAATGGCATCCGCGATTGAGGCGATGGGAATGAGTTTGCCGGGCTCATCGGCTCAGGTTGCGATCTCGCGCGAGAAAAACACCGACTGCGTGGAAGCCGGAAAAGCGGTTGTAAATATGATGAAAAAGGGAATTAAGCCGAGCAACATAATGACAAAAAAAGCGTTTGAAAACGCTATCGCAGTCGTAACGGCACTCGGTGGCTCAACAAACAGCGTGCTTCATCTTCTCGCGATGGCAAGAGCGGCAAACGTGAAACTGTCAATTGACGATTTCTCCAAAATAGGCAAACGCACACCCGTTCTCGCCGACCTGAAACCGAGTGGAACGCATATGATGGCGGATTTCTGCAAAATCGGCGGGCTGGTTCCCCTTATGAAAATAATGCTTAAAAACGGGCTTCTGCATGGAGACTGTCTGACCGTAACGGGAAAAACTCTCAGGGAAAATCTGCGCGGGGCAAAAAAATATCCCGCGAGCCAGAAAATTGTTTCCCCGCTCAAAAAACCGCTCAAAAAAGAGGGGCATCTGGTAATACTGCGCGGAAATCTGGCTCCCGAAGGCGCGGTGGCAAAAATAACGGGCAAAGAGGGAAACTCTTTTAGCGGTCCTGCGATTGTGTTTGATTCCGAAGAGGAAAGCATGAAAGCGATACTCGCCGGAAAAATTAAAAAAGGAAACGTAATTGTCATTCGCTACGAGGGTCCCAGGGGCGGGCCCGGAATGAGGGAGATGCTCGGACCGACCGCGGCGATGGTCGGCAGGGGTCTGGGAGGCGATGTCGCGCTTATAACGGACGGCAGGTTTTCCGGTGGTAGCCACGGGTTTGTTGTGGGACATGTAACGCCCGAAGCGGCGGTCGGCGGCCCGCTGGCACTTGTAAAAACGGGAGACAAAATCACCATAGACGCGAAGAAACGGGAAATAAACATCGCGGTTTCAAAGGCGGAATTGAAACGCAGAGATGCGCGCTGGCAAAAGCCCCCTCCGAAAGAAAAAACCGGAACGCTCGCCAAATACGCGCGGCTTGTGTCTTCGGCTTCGGAGGGCGCGGTAACGGATCTGGCGGATGCCTGAAACTTGCCCTTATCGCACCGTTTCTCTATATTTTTTACAATATGAGCGTTCTTAAAGACAAAAAAATAGTGCTCGGCGTAACCGGAAGCATCGCCGCCTACAAGTCGTGTGAAATCACAAGAGAGTTGATGCGGCGCGGCGCGCAGGTTCAGGTTGTTATGACAAAAAACGCCGAAAAGTTCATAACGCCGCTTACGCTTCAAACGCTTTCGGGCAGGAAGGCGGTTTCAGACCCGTTTGACCTTGAATGGGAATCGGAGATAGGACACATCTCGCTCGCGGACGGCGCGGACGCGGTTGTTGTTGCGCCGGCGACCGCTTCGTTCATCGGCAAAATGGCGGGCGCAATCGCAGACACCCTGCTCGGAGCCGTAATTCTCGCCACAAAAGCCCCGGTGATTGTGTGCCCCGCAATGAACGTCAATATGTATTCAAACCCGCTTGTGCGCGGCAATCTTGAAAAACTCATCAACGCGGGTGTTGTAATCGTGGGACCGGCGGAGGGAGACCTCGCTTGCGGATGGGAAGGAAGGGGACGGTTGAGCGAAACGGAAGAAATTATCGTTGAAATAGAAAGAGCTGTAACCCCTGATGACTTCAAAGGAAAAAAACTGCTGGTTACCGCAGGCGCGTCCCGCGAACACATAGACCCCGTGCGTTTCATATCCAATCCGTCAACCGGCAAGATGGGATGCGCCATAGCGCGCGCGGGTTGGTTGCGGGGAGCCGAGGTTGTTCTTGTGTCAGGCGCGGGCGCGGGCATTGATTTGCCCGGAATGCGGCGTGTGGAGGCAAAATCCGTTCAGGAGATGTTTGATGCGGTGATGGAAAATGTCGGGGACGCGGATTTTGTTATAAAAGCGGCGGCCGTGGGAGACTACGCGCCCAGGAAAGAGAAGAAGGAAAAAATCAAAAAAACCTCTAAAATAATGTGTCTGCAACTTGAAAAAACGCCCGACATTCTGGAAGAGGTCGGCAAAAAACTCGGAAAAAAATCCGTTGTCATCGGGTTTTCCGCCGAAACGCAGTCAATCATTAAAAACTCTCAAAAGAAACTGAAAAAGAAAAACGCCGACATGATTGTCGCCAACGACGTTTCAGCCGAAGGTTCGGGCTTTGGCACGGACACAAATCAAGCCGTCTTCCTGCGAACGAACGGCAAACCGGAAACCCTGCCGCTTATGACCAAAGACGCGCTCGGACATAAAATTCTGGACACCGCTCTGCGGATTTATGAAGAAAAAACGGAATTGGTAAAATAATGACAATTGACCCGTTTAACCCAACACCGCTTTTGCTTTTTCAAACGCTTTAATTGCTTTTTCAATATGCGTTTTTTCGTGTGTTGCCATAATTGACGCCCTTATTCTGCATCTTCCGGGCGGAACGGACGGCGGGCGGACGGCGGGAGTGTAAATGCCGTTTTCGCGCAAAACGGATGCGAATTTCATCGTATCATCGGGTTCTCCTATAAGAACGGGAACAATAGCGGACTGCGAAGGCAGAACTTCAAGACCGGTCTTTTTAAGACCCGCTTTAAACATCTCAACCATCTTCCGGAGGTGGGCTCGCATCGCCGCGTCGCGCTCTATAATTTCTATTGCCGCGAGCGACGCCGCAAGCGCGGACGCGGGTGGCGAAGTATCAAAAATAAAACTCCTCGCCCTGTTGCGTATGAACTCAATAAGTTTTTTGCTTCCGGCTATGTATCCGCCGATTGAGCCGACCGCTTTTGAAAGCGTTCCCATTGTAACGTCCACCCTGCTTTCAACGCCGAAATGCTCAGTCGCGCCGCTGCCGCGCTCCCCTAAAACCCCGGTCGCGTGCGCCTCGTCAACCATAAGCGCGCAATCGTGTCTTTCGGCGATTTCGCAAAGCGCGGACAAATTGGCGAGATCTCCGTCCATGCTGAAAACCGTGTCAGTAACTATCAATTTCACACCGCCGGATTTCTCCGCGGCGATTAAATCCTCCAAATGCCCGAAATCTAAATGACGGTAAATTCTGACTTTCGCGCCCGAAAGCGAGCAACCGTCTATTATTGAAGCATGATTGAGCTCATCGCTGAAAACCACATCACCCTTACCCGCGATTGCCGCAATTGTTCCGATGTTCGCCAGATAGCCCGAACTGAAAACAATCGCCGCCTCGGTTTTTTTGAAATCCGCGATCTTCTTCTCTAACTCGTGGTGAAGGTCGGTCGTTCCGCTGACAAGCCGCGAACCGCCGCTTCCCGCGCCGTATTTTTCAAGCGCTTCAGCTGCCGCCTTTTTCACTTCGTGATGCGTGGCAAGTCCCAGATATCCGTTTGAACCGAGAAGAATGTATTTTTTGCCGCCGATTAAAACTTCGGGAGTCTGCCCACTCTGCAGCTCGGTCAATTCACGAAAAAGCCCTTTTTCACGTATGGCGGAAATTTCGGAATCAAGACGGTAAAGCGGGTTCATAAGAAATCAGCCCGACGCTTTCGAAGTGCCTGAAAGGAATTTGTGCACTCCCCTCTCAAAAAAAACTTTTTTCCACAACGAGGACACATAGTCTATGCGGGGGCGCATCGCGTTCCTGTATGATTTAAAACTGTCCGGATGAATCCATTTGCATTCGGTTATATCTTCTTCCAACTGAGGTGAAAGACCCAGGCCGTTTCCGGTGTATTCCATGACAAACCACGTGGTTCTCTTTATGCAATCGCCGGGCTTGTAGGAAGCCAGATGCCATGTCTGGCACAGAGGACTGATTATCGTCAACAAATTCCGCTCAATTGAGGTTTCCTCAACAACCTCTCGCATCGCGGTTTCTTCGCGCCCGTCAGACTTCTCAAGGCGCCCTTTCGGGAGATCCCATTTTCCGCCTTTCGTAATGAACAGCACCTCACCCGAACCATTAACAACCAACCCGCCGGCGGATTCAATCTGCACAAGCCCCGCGGCTTCCATAAACATCTCCTCATTCATTAGTGTATTTCTCCTGATCAATCAATCCCGCGAGTATGGCATATTGTTTGGCGCTCAGTCCTTTGAAACTCACTCCTTTGAACTCAATTCCGTATTCAGTGTCCATCAATTCGTCCGTAAGAGGAACGAAGTTCGCCCTGTTGAGGCGCACCAGATAAAGCATGCAAGTGAGAGCCGCCTCGCGCTTTGAATTGGAGTTGATGACAACCCACGGAAGATTTTCCGAAGAAGTGCGCGAAAACATCTGTTCTTTGTATTCTGAAAAATGCTCCCACTTTTTCCGCGCCTTGAGGTCGTGGGAAGACAGTTTCCAGAATTTCAACGGGTCTTTCATTCTTTCATTGAAACGTACAAGCTGGGTTTCTATGTCCACCGAAAGGTAGAACTTCACTATCTCAATTCCCTGTCCCAAAAGATTCTCCTCCCATTTGAGAACCTTGTTCATGAAATACCTGTATTGCGATTTTGTGCAATACCCCATTGTGGAATGCACAAGGGCGCGCGTATACCACGAACGGTCAAAAAACACTATCTCTCCCATGCCCGGCATGTGAGCCGTATAGCGGCGGAACCAGTTTTTTGATTCCACGGGAGTTGGAACGCCCATCTCAACTATTCTGTAATGGCGGGGCATCATATGCTCCACAAACCGCTTGATTGTGGCGCCCTTGCCCGCCGCATCCCTGCCTTCAAACACAATCGCGAGACGCCGTTTGTTCTTCACAACGTCCTGCTGAATTTTTAGAAGTTCGTATTGAAGACGGCGTTTTTCGTTTGGATATTTAGCGGGTGAGATTTTCTCGTACGGGGTTTCTATACGGCGAATTCTACCTTTGAGTTTTCTATGCTCTGAAAGACCGTTTCTGAGTTTTTTTGCCGCTCTTATCACCTCTGTGCCGCCCCTTGAAAAATACGGAAAACTGCCTCGCCAAAACGGAAATGAACCGCCAAGCAGTATACATAAAAACGGCGGTTATGCATTTTCCCGATGGTTACGCGTCTTCGGCAATTTCCCTGACAGCCCTGTAAGTCGCCTTCATAAGTTTTTTCAAATCGTCCATCTCAATCCCCACCGGAGGCATCAAAACCACAATATCACCGAGCGGACGCAGTAAAACGCCGTAGTCCATCGCCTTTTCCGCGATCTTCCGGCCAATTTGCTCAACCGCGGGATATTTTTCCTTTGTGCGCTTGTCTTTTACAATCTCAATCCCCGCCATAAGACCCTTGTTTCTGACATCGCCAACATTCTTGATTGAGTTGAATTCTTTGAGTTCGTTCTCAAAAAATTCAATCTTTTCAGGCAGTTTCTCAAGTGTTTTTCTGTTTTCAAAAGCCGTGAAGTTCCCCACTCCCGCCGCGCACGCAAGCGGATTGCCCGAATAACTGTGCCCGTGAAAAAAGGTTTTGAACTCCTCGTAATCGCCGAGAAACGCCTCGTACACGCGCTCGGTCGTAAGCGTGGCGGACAAAGCCATGTATCCCCCCGTAAGCCCTTTGCCGAGAACCATCATATCGGGGCAGACATCTTCGTGCCCGCACGCGAACATCTTGCCGGTTCTGCCGAAACCCGTGGCGACTTCGTCCGCTATCAGCAAAACATCACGCTTGTCGGCAATCTCTCTGACTTTTTTAAGGTATCCCGGAGGCGACACAATCATTCCGCCCGCCGCCTGAACATACGGCTCAATGATTATCGCCGCAATTTCACCGGGATGTTCGGCGCAAATGCGGTCAATCTCATCGGCGCAGGCAACCCCGCACGACGGATAGGTTTTTGAAAGCGGACAGCGATAGCAATAATACGAAGGCGCTTTGAAATTTTCCGACAAAAGAGGCTTGAAAGCGGAGTGAAACATGTCTATCCCGCCGACCGACACCGCTCCGAGCGTGTCTCCGTGATAGCCGTTTTCAAGGAAAACAAACTTCGTGCGCGTCTCCCCCTTGTTTTTCCAATACTGAAACGCCATTTTAATCGCCACTTCAACGGCTGACGCCCCGTCCCCGGAGAAGAAAACCTTTGTGAGTTCGGACGGGGTGGCACGAACGAGTTTTTCAGCAAGGTCTTCGGCGGCGGAGTTTGAAAGCCCCAGAAGAGTGCTATGGCCTATGCTGTCCAGCTGGTTTTTGACCGCATCCTCTATTTCCGAAACGCCGTGCCCGTGAATATTCACCCACAGCGATGAAACGCCGTCTATGTAACGGTTGCCTTCGGAATCTATCAGGTACGAGCCCTCGCCCTTCTCTATCATAAGCGGAGGAGAATCCTCATGCTCTTTCATCTGCGTGAAAGGGTGCCAAATGTTGTTGCGTCTTGTGGACATGGTGTGAAGACGCCCCCCGGCGGGAGTTTTAGTTCGCTATATCGGTACGAACGGGCATTTGAAGGTCTTCAAGCATTTTGAGGTCTTCTTCGGGAGACCTTCCGGGTGTTGTGAGGTAGTTGCCAATTATCATCGCGTTCGCGCCCGCGAAAACACCCATTGATTGCAGGTCTCTGAGCGTTACCTCTCTGCCGCCGGAAATCATCAGAATTTTATCGGGAAGAACAAGCCGCCAGATGGAAATCATTCTTACCGCTTCAAGAGGCTGAATCGGCTCAAAGCTTGAAAACGGCGTTCCGGGACGCGGGTTGAGAAAGTTGATGGGAACCCAGCTCGGGTCAAGATCGCGTATTTCAAAGGCGAATTCAACCCGTTGGCGCGTGCTTTCGCCCATTCCGAGTATCCCGCCCGAACACAGATTCATGCCGACTTTTTTAACGATTTCCGCCGTTTGCACTCTGTCATCGTAGGAGTGTGTGGTAACGATGCTTGGAAAATGACTGCGGCAGGTTTCCAGATTGTGGTTGTATCTCCAAACGCCGTGCTCTTTAAGCAGAATCGCCTGCTCTTCGGTAAGTTCGCCAAGCGAGCAGCCGATTTTGAGGTTGGTTTCGCGCTTGAGCAGGTCAACCGCTCCGAGAACGCGCTTGAAAATGCGCGGCGTGGGACCTTTGGCGCTTATGACTATGCAAAAATCCATCGCGCCCATTGTTTCCGCCTGCTTCGCGGCCTGGAGGATTTTCTCGTCCGCCATAAGCGGATGGGCTTCAACGTCGGTGTCATAATGGGCGGACTGCGAACAGAACGCGCAGTCTTCAGGGCAGTTTCCGGTCTGCGCGGAGATGATTGAGCGCAGGAAAACGCCGTCCCCATGGTGTTTTTTCGTAACATCACGCGCAACGCACATAAGCTCGCCTATCGCCGATGAGGGAATTTCGGTAAGCGCAAGCGCCTCTTCAAAATCTACCTGCTCGCCGCGCTCAATAACTTTTTTATAGATGTTGTCTATGAGAGTGATTTCAGTTCCTCCGTCAAAGAAACAGGGGTTAATTTACAGGAAAAGATGGCGTGTTGTCAAAATCGGATGTGCTTAAAGAAGCGCGCCCTGTTGCGGTTTAATTCGCTCAGATAGTTTTATTTTTTTCTGCTGAAATATTGCCGAATCCAACAAAACAGATACTTCATTCACTCCTTTTCCGCGAACTTCGCGAAGCATTCTTCGCCGGTCATTTTTTCGGTTTCGTTTGAGAAATCGTAAAAGTCGGGTTTTTCGTCAACAAAGACTTCGTGGCTGAAACTGAACGGAATCCCGTCGCCGAAAAGTCCCACCGGCATCACGTGCATACCGTTACGCTTTATTCTGTAAAACAGGTGGCTTCCGCACTTGGCGCAAAAACCGCGCTCCGCCCAGTCGGACGAGTTGAAAACCGCCACATTTTCCGCGCCCTTAAAAGACACATCGGAGCCGCAGTTAATTCCCATAAACGGACCGCCGCCCCACCTTCTGCACATCTCGCAGTGGCACGCGCCGACCATCGGGCTTGCCTCGCTTGTCGTAAAACTCACCGCCCCGCAAAGACATTTCCCTTCCGCTTTAACCGTATCAGGCATAACCGTTCCTCCGCATTATGGTTTTACATCAACACTTACTACTATAAAATACCCGCTTGAAGGGAAAAACAATGCCTCCGGCAATCAAATGCAACCCGTTCATAGACGGACGCGAAACAAAGCCGCGTGCGGCGAAATATCTCGCGCGCGAAAATCCCGCCACGGAAAAACCTTTTGCCGAGGTTGCGCTTTGCGGAAAAACAGAAGTTGATGCGGCGGTAAAATCGGCAAGCCGGGCTTTTGAAAAATGGAAAAACACGCCTGCCGCCGAAAGAGGAAAAATCTTGCGGAAAATCGCCGAAACCCTTGAAAAACACGCGGACGAACTCGCCCTTATCAACACACGCGAGACCGGAAAACCGGTCAGGGAAAGCAAACTCGTGGAGATTGGCGGTTCGGTAAAAACCCTTGAATACTTCGCGGGGCTCGCCGTCAAAATCGGCGGCGAAACCATTGACGTTTCGGCAGATCAGACATCTTTCACGATAAAAGAGCCGATCGGCGTGGCGGCTCAAATTGTGCCGTGGAACTTTCCTGTTCTTCTGGCGTTCTGGAAAATTTCCGCCGCACTCGCGGCGGGGTGCGCGGTTGTGGTGAAGCCAAGCGAACTCACATCGGTCGCCTTAACAAAAATCGCGAAACTCTGCGTCCGCAAAGCGGGTCTGCCCGCCGGAGTTTTCAACGTTGTAACGGGCTCGGGCGCACAGGCGGGAGACGCTCTTTCACGGCACACGGGGGTGGCGAAAATCGCTTTCACGGGATCAACGCAGACGGGCAAAACCGTTATGAAAAACGCTGCGGACGATGTAAAACCGATCTCTCTTGAACTGGGCGGCAAGGCATCATGCGTTGTATTTGATGACGCCGACATCGGCGCGGCGGTTGAGGCGTGCCTGCGGGGCGGTTTCTTCAATCAGGGACAGAACTGCACGGCGGTTACAAAACTGCTTCTACATGAAAAAATCTACGGCAAGTTTATGAGCGCGTATTTGAAAAGAATCGCGAAAATCAAAATAGGCAACCCCGAAAAGCCCGATATGGAAATGGGCGCGCTCATTTCGCGCGAGCATCTTGAAAAGGTCAAAGGTTGCGTGGACCAAGCCGTGCAACAGGGAGCGCGGGTCGCCTGCGGCGGAGGCAGGCGGCGCGGAAAGGGTTGGTTTTTTGAGCCAACCGTTCTTGAAAAAGTCAGCCCGAAAAACATCGCGGCACAGACGGAAATTTTCGGTCCCGTGGTCGCGGCGATGAGGTTTAAAACTGAAACCGAAGCGGTGCGAATTGCAAACGACACGGAATACGGACTTGCCGGAGGCGTGTGGACAAGCGACACAAACAGAGCAAACCGGTGTGTGCGCGAAATCAAAGCCGGTTATCTGTGGGTGAACACCTACGGCGGAATCGTTCCGCAAACCCCTTACGGTGGAATCAAACAAAGCGGATTCGGAAAAGAACTCGGAGCCGAGGGGCTTGAAAACTACCTTGAAACAAAAACCGTCAACATCCGGACGGGCGGCGCGGCGCCGAAATGGTATAAAGGATAATGATGGCAAAGTTTGAGGATATAAAATATTCAAAATCAAAAGGTCGCGCGGTCATCACGATTAACCGCCCGCGCGTTCTGAACGCTTTTCGGGCGAAAACGCTGCGCGAGATGATAGACGCGCTTACAGACGCATGGAAGGACAACACGGTTGGCGTGGTGGTTATTACCGGAGCGGGAGACAAAGCGTTTTCCACGGGCGGAGACCAGAAGGTGAAAAAAACAAAAACGGCTAAAAGCGAAAATCTTCTCGGAGTCGGCGCGTATGTGGCAAAACTTCACTATCTCATACGGAACATTCCCAAGCCCGTTATCGCGGCGGTCAAAGGTTATGCCATTGGCGGCGGAAATGTGCTTCAAGTTGTGTGCGATTTGACAATCGCGGCGGAAAACGCCGTGTTCGGGCAGGTGGGTCCAAAGGTCGGAAGTGTGGACGCCGGATTTGGAACGGCGTATTTGTCACGGATTGTCGGCGAAAAAAAGGCGCGCGAAATGTGGTATCTGTGCCGTAAATACACCGCGCAAGAGGCGCTTGAAATGGGGCTTGTGAACGCGGTTGTGCCGACAGCAAAACTGAACGCCGAAGTGAACAAATGGTGCGATGAAATTCTTGATAAAAGCCCCACCGCCATCAAAGTGGCAAAATACTCTTTCAACGCCGACACGGACAGCATTTTCGGCATCTCACGCATGGGACTGAGCTCGCTTGAACTTTTCCACCTGACCGAAGAGTCAAAAGAAGGCGTTAACGCCTTTGTGGAAAAACGCGATGTGAATTTCGGGAAATTCAGGAAGTAGCAACAAACTGATAATGAGTTGATAATGAACCGATAATGAGTTGATAATGAAACTGTATCTATATTGTTTAACTTACTGATAATACACAAGAATTTTTTTAATGAGTTGACAACGAACTGACAACAAACTATTTTATGACCGCATTATGAGCGTCATAAAATACAACCAACCAACGGACTGGGTTAAATACGATTTAAACGAAATCGCCACTCCTCTTGCTGAAACAAAAGCGGCGATTGAAAGATTAAAAAGCCTTCCCCGCACACGAGATTACACGGAACAATGGAAAGCCGAGCAGTTGAGACGTGAAGCTGCGGGCACTTCAAGAATTGAAGGCGCAGAATTCACTGAAGATGAACTTGATAGAGCACTTAGTGAAACTGTGCCAGACAATGGACTGACTCACTCTCAACAGCAAGCAAGAGCAGCAGAGCAAACTTACAGACACCTTGCCGATTTGGAACTGGGCACTCCTTTTATCGGTTTAGTAAAGGAGATTCATCGCCATATTGTCAAAAACTGTGATGATGACCATTGCGAGCCCGGAGTTTTCCGCAGAAAAGATCGCAATGTTATTTTTGGCCAACCAAGCCATAGAGGAGCCGAAGGTGGAGAAAATTGTGAAAAATCTATCAAGAATCTTGCCGAGGCCGTATCGGGGAAATTCCGCGAACACGACCCGTTGGTTCAATCTCTCGCTGTCCACTACCATCTTGCCGCAATCCACCCTTTCGTAGATGGAAACGGCAGAACGGCAAGGGCAACAGAAGCATTTATGCTACGCAAAGCGGGATTACAAGAAGAAATTTTCATACCTATTTCCAATTTCTATTACGAAAATAATGCCGAGTATTTGAGGGTTTTGAGTGAAACGGCAAAGAAAGATGCAGATATAACTAGTTTTCTGAAGTTTGGATTGAAAGGAATAAACACTCTCTGCAAACGGGCTGAGGAAGAAGTTCTTTTACACATTCGCAAATCGCTTTTCCGAGAACGTATGAATGAGTTGTTCGGTAAACTTGAAAGTCCAAGAAAGCGTGTGATTGCCGAACGGCAAATGTCCATCCTGAATTATCTTCTTGAAAAAAACAAAGTAAATCCAGAAAACCTGTGGGTGGAAATGCGACAATACTATAGAGGTTTGAAAAAACCTATCGAGGCATTCATAAGAGACTTAACTAAGTTGGATGATTTACAATCCGTGGAAATTGAGGAGAACTTTACGGAAATCAAGATAAATCTCTCTTGGGCCGAGATAATGAGTATTAGAGAGTTCAAAGAGAAATTCAACTTGCTACCCAGAGCAAAATCTTACAGATTTCTGCAGGGCAAAAAGTGAAATATGCAGAAATGTTTCGAATATTATTGGAAAAACTGAGTCAGTTTTGGTAAGTTCAGGAAATGAGACCTACTCAACCCCCTCGTAAATAAGCCCCGCTTCACGCGCTTTTGCCATTGCTTGCGCTTGCGGCAAATCGCTTTTCAGTTTGTTGCAACCTCCGCAAAGAAGTTGGCGGTTTTCTATTTCATCGCCACCACCTTTTGACTTCGGATAGACGTGATCAACTTCAAAGTTGCGGTATTCAAACCAGCGCTTGCATATACCACATTTGCCTTCCTGCTGACCGTAAAGAATGTGCTTCATTGTTTTGTAATCGTGGAGTTTTCCCTTGTCCGTTCGTGTCGGCGGTTCGGTGCGGTTTATCAGTTTGCCGATTAGAGATTCATTGCCAAATTTCAAAGTGCCGAGAACCTCGTCCGTCATTCTTTGATTTACAAGATCAAACGCTTTCGGCGAAATATCAATGCCAACCCATTTGCGACCCAAAATCTCCGCTGCCACACAAGCCGTAGCACAACCGCAAAACGGGTCAAGAACAAAGTCGCCTTCTTTGCTTGACGCTTTAATTATGCGTTCAAGCAGAGCAAGCGGTTTTTGTGTGGGATAACCGACCCGCTGTTTTGCCTGAGCTGACAAATTAATATCCGTCCACAATGTTTGAACGGACATTCCAGGCATTTCGTTAAGATATTGCTTGAAACGAGGAATGCCTTTTCTGCTTATCTCGATGTAGTTGTTTTCATAGAGCAAATCCAGCCTTTCAGTAATTGACATTGTTTTGGCTTTTTCCTCGCCAACCAGAGCATTAACAATCCGTTTCGGAACTGACCAATGCCGCCCACTTTGCGAAGGTCTATATCCTTTCCATTCAGCATCAGATTCGCCACCTGATACGGACTGCCCTGTCAAAACTACCGACTGATACTTTCCTTTTTCGTCTTCTTTTTTGAAAAATTCTCTCACATATTCTTCCATGTATGGAACGTAAACCGGATTGAAATAAAACTCTTCGCTTTTTGAATAAAACAAAACCACATCGGTGTTTCTGCCAAACCTTTTCGGGTCATTATGGGCGTGGGTGCGCCTCCAAACAATCTCATTTTTGAAGTTATCTTTTCCAAAAACTGCGTCCATTGACAGTTTCAGCCAATGGCTCATCGTAGAGTCGCAATGCAGATAAACACTTCCCGTCCGCTTCAAAACTCTTTTCATTTCAAGCAAACGGACAGCCATAACAATCAGATATGACTTGTATGCCTTTCCGCTAATATCTCCTGCGGTGTTGATTAAAAGGGCAAGCGCGGAACATTTCTCTGAAATCTCTCCGATTTGTTCGTTTTTAATATCATCCATCGTCCAGGTGTCTTTGAATTTTGCGCCCGCCGCTTTGCTGCCAATAGCCGCGCCGAAAATCCTGTTTTTATTGAACGGCGGATCAAGATAAATCAGGTCAATGCACTCGTCATTGAATCCGCGCAGAATATCAATATTGTCCGCCGTCCACATCGTGCGGTTTTTGAAGTTGGGGGTCATAATCAAGGCGCCGGGCCTTGATTTCCGTCTAACCATACAATTAGAGGTCTGTTTTATTTCCCGCGAGGGTCTTGTATTGAACAGAGACCCGACTTTGCGGGTTGTATGGAAAAACGGAAATCGATATTCATTTTAGCAGTAGAAACTTGCCTAATCAACCTCCAACCCTCTTGCATAATCCCCTCTTCCGTCTATAATTACGCACCCTGCCTTTTCGGCGGGTTTTTTGTGGCTTTAAGAGGGTTCAAGTGTCCGATTTAGACGAAACTGTCAAGGTGTTCAGCGGGAGTTCCAATGTTCCGCTTTTTGAGTCGGTGTGCGAAAAAATCGGCGTCAAACCGGGGCAGATAAATCTGCACAGATTCAGCGACGGTGAAATCTACGCCGAGATTGTGGAAAGCGTGCGCGGGGCGAATGTGTTTGTGATTCAGTCCACCTGCCCGCCCGTCAATGAAAACCTGATGGAACTCCTGATAATTATAGACGCCCTCAAACGCGCGTCCGCCGCTTCAATCACTGCCGTGATGCCCTATTACGGCTACTCGCGGCAGGACAGAAAAGTCAAACCGCGCGGGCCTATTTCAGCAAAACTGATTGCCGACACGGTTGTCAACGCCGGTGTGAAGCGCGTGATGACGATTGACCTGCACGCGGGGCAGATACAGGGCTTTTTTGATGTTCCGGTTGATCACCTCTACGCGGCTCCTTTGATAATTAACTACCTGAACAAAAAATACGACGGGCAGAACGCCATTGTAGTTTCACCGGACGCCGGAGGAATGGAGCGTGCGCGGTTCTACGCCGACAAAATGGGCCTTGAAATCGCGATGACCACAAAAAAAAAGAACCGCCCCGAACGTGGCGGACGTTGATTACATAATAGGAGACGTCAAAGACAGGCACGCGATAATCATTGACGACATGGTTGACACCGCCGGAACGGCCACTCAAGCCGCCGAAATTCTTATGAAAGAGGGCGCAAGCAGTGTTTCGTTGTGCTGCACGCACGGCATTCTTTCGGGTCCGGCAATTGAAAGAATCAACTCCTCGCGCTTTGAAGAAGTTGTGATAACAAATACAATCGCGCAGGAGGAAAAAGTGAAAAAGTGTGATAGACTGACCGTCTTGTGCATGGCTGAGTTGATAGGGGAATCAATTCGGAGAGTGGCAAAAGGAGAGTCCATAAGCCCCCTTTTCAATTGATTACATTCCGCGCAAAACTTCACTTCAGAGGAAAAAGAGAATGGAAAAAAGCAGTTTAACAGTCAAAAAAAGAGAGCGAACCGGAAAAATCGGGGTCTCAAAAGTCAGAAAAGACAAAATGATTCCGGCGGTTATTTACGGAAGCGGAATTGACTCGGTCAACATTGAGGTCGCGCCCGAGGATTTGAAAAAAGCGCTCGCAACCGACTTTGAGAGAAACACACTTCTTGAAATCAACATTGAAAACTCGGACGTCCGCCCCGCTCTGTCAATCCTCAAAGACGTGCAGAAAGACCCGATGACGGGCAAACCCAAACATCTTGATTTTCAGTCCATAGACCCGAACAGAACCATCAGGGTTGATGTTTCAATGGATTTTGTCGGCAAATCGCAGGGAATGAAGGACGGCGGAATTCTTGAGCCGCTTCAAAGGTTTTTCAAAATCAAATGCCTGCCTGAAAACATACCGAGCAGGATTGAAGTGGACATCACAGAGCTGGAAATAGGAGGCTCTCTGCGCGTGGGAGATCTGGACTTCGCCGAAGGCCTTGAGGTTCTGAACAATCCTGATGACCCCGTTGTTATGGTAATCGCCCCCAGAGCCGCAATCTCCGAAGCGGCGGCGACAACCGCCGAGGATGAGGAAGGAGCCGAGGGAGAAGAGGAGGCGACCGAAGAGGGCGCGGAGGGAACCGAGGAGACACCCGAAGAAGGTGGTGAAAAGGAATAAGCGGAGACGCGCACGGTGGCTTTTATCATCGTTGGTCTTGGCAATCCCGGATTGCGCTACAACCGCAACAGACACAATGTCGGTTTTATGGCGGTTGACAAGGTCGCGGAAAAAATCGGAATTGAGATTTCAAAAAAGGATTTCGGAGGAAGTTACGGAAGTGGTTTTCACGGAGATCTAAAACTGATTATGTTCAAGCCCGAAACCTACATGAACAACAGCGGAGACCCGGTCAGACGGATAATGAATTTTCACGGCATTGAGAAAACAAACCTGGTGGTCGTGCATGACGAGGTTGACTTGCCCGTCGGACACATTCAAGTAAAATGGGGTGGCGGCAGCGCGGGGCATAACGGAATAAAATCGGTGATTGAAAGCGTTGGAAGCGAGTTTGCAAGGCTCAGAATAGGAGTTGGGAAATCAGCAATCGGCAGGGAAACCGCAGACCACGTTCTTGAAAATTTCAGCGAAGAGGAGTCCGGCGCAATTAAGGATTCAATAGAAAAAGCGGCGGACGCGGCTTGCGAAATAGCATCTGAAGGCGCGGAAAGCGCGATGAACAAATACAACCGGACCTGAAAAAAACTTTGAAAAAAACACCAAATCAACGGAGGAAGGGAAATGTTTGATGTCAACACGGCGGGAATTGCCGGAGCAGTTGTCGGAGTGCTTGTTCTGCTCTACGCATATGTTGTTTACAGGGATCTGAAAGCGATGCCCGTCGGAAGCGACAAAATGAAGGAAATATCCGAAGCCATTCACGACGGGGCGATGGTTTTCCTTAAAAGGGAATACAGAATTATTTTCATATTCGTGGTCGCAGTTTTCGCTTTTGTAACCTACGCGATAGGCTGGCAGACGGGTGTGGCGTATGTCGGCGGAGCGGCATGCTCGGTGCTTGCCGGATTTTTCGGAATGAAGTCCGCCACAAAAGCCAATGTGAGAACCGCGCAGGCGGCGGCAAGCAGCGGTCAGGGTAAAGCTCTTGAAGCCGCTTTCAAAGGCGGAAATGTTATGGGGCTTTCGGTCGCGGGGCTCGGTCTTCTGGGGCTCGCAGTCACTTTCATCGTTCTTTCCGGCGAAGGAAAACCGCGTTTTTGCTGAAGTCATCGGCGGTTTCGCCATGGGCGCCAGCACGGTCGCGCTTTTTGCCAGAATCGGCGGCGGAATCTATACAAAAGCGGCGGACGTGGGAGCCGACCTCGTTGGAAAAGTTGAAGCGGGCATTCCCGAAGACGACCCCAGAAATCCGGCGACAATCGCGGACAATGTTGGAGACAATGTGGGAGATGTTGCGGGAATGGGAGCCGACCTGTTTGAATCCTATGTCGGCGCGGTAATAGCGACCGTGGTCATCGCGGCATCCACGAATTTTGTATCTCTAAACGGCGCGGCGGTTGGCACTTCGATTTTTATGGCTATTCCGCTCGGTTTGATACTTCTCGGAAGTCTGTCATCGCTCGTCGGGGCGCAATCGGTCGGGTGGCTGAAAAACTATGAGCCGCAACTTGTGCTACGGTGGTCAACCATCATAGCGGGCGTTGTGTATATAGGGCTGTCTTTCGCGGCTCTGCTGTTTCTTGCGAACGGCACCTCTTTGGACATGAGCGGTTTTTACGGTCTCGGCGACGCGGGCGCGGTTGTGTCAATCAGCGCGATTGGGATTTTCCTCGCTGCCGTTATGGGTCTGTTTTCAGGCGTTTTAATAGGGCGCATAAACGGAGTACTACACCTCTGCGGACCCGGTGAGAAGAATCGCCGAAGCGTCCGAAACAGGGGTGGCAACAAACATCATTGAGGGGCTCGCGGTCGGAATGTACAGCGTGGCGGCTCCGGTCGCTACAATAGCGATTGCCATAGGAGCCTCTTATTACTGCGCGGGGCTTTACGGAATCGGCATAGCGGCGGTCAGCATGCTTGCCACAATCGGAATGACGATGTCCGTTGACGCCTACGGACCGGTCGCGGACAACGCGGGCGGAATCGCGGAAATGAGCAGTCTCGGTGAGAATGTGAGAAAAATCACGGACAAACTTGATTCTCTCGGAAATACAACCGCCGCGATTGGCAAAGGTTTCGCAATCGGGTCGGCGGCACTTTCCGCTCTCGCGCTTTTTGCGGCTTACGTGAACGCGGTCGGGCTGTCATCCATAGACATCTCACAGCCCAAAGTCGTGATGGGAATGCTGATTGGCGGAACGATACCATTTCTAATTGGCGCTCTCACGATGGGCGCGGTCGGAAGGTCGGCGCAGAAGATGGTTGAGGAAGTGAGAAGACAGTTCAGGGAAATAAAGGGAATCCTTGAGGGCGAAACGAAGCCGGATTACTCAACCTGCGTGAGTATCAGCACGGACGCTTCCCTGCGCGAAATGATTGCACCAAGTATAGTCGCCGTTGTCGCGCCAATCGCGATAGGGCTGTTGCTCGGCAAGGAGGCGCTCGGCGGATTTCTCGCGGGCGCGGTTGTAACGGGCGTTATGCTCGCCCTGCTTATGGCTAATTCGGGTGGCGCGTGGGACAACGCAAAAAAATACATAGAGGAAGGAAACCTCGGGGGCAAGGGCTCTGAAGCGCATAAAGCCGCCGTTGTGGGAGACACAATCGGAGACCCGTTCAAAGACACTTCCGGACCGGCGATGAACATTCTCATCAAGCTTATGTCCATAGTTTCCCTTGTCGTTGCTCCCCTGATGCTTTGATGGGGGCGCCGGAAATTTTGAACAAACAGTTTGTGTGTTATAATACGAGCCAAGACACTTTCTTGCCTGTTCCCGTGCGGAATGGTGAGCGGCGCGGGCGCAAGACCGAAGCAGGAGGAAGAAGTTGACCGACAGATTTAATTTTTACGAAACCTTTTATGTGGTGCGTCCGGATTTGGACGGCGCGGAGTTATCAACGATTCAGGAAAAACTCTCCGGCGCGTTGAACGACAACAAAGGGGAAACCATCAGAGACGAAAAATGGGACGAGCGCGATCTTGCCTATGAAATACATGGCTACAGGCGCGGCACATACCATATCCTCACATACAAAGCGCTTCCCGGCGTTGTCTCGGCGATTGAGAAGCATCTGGGTTTTCACAAAAGCGAAGTGATGAGATTTATTACGGTCTCGGTGGATGAGGACCAGGCGCACGGCAAACAGCCGGAAAAACCGCCCGCAGAAGAGCCGAAAAAAGAAACTCCCCGCAGCGAACAGCACGAAGGACGGCAACGGCACGCGAGCGGCGCGGGTTCCGAATCAGGATCGCAAAAGTTCAAGGCGCCGGATTCGGCCGCGCGTGATGAAAAAACCGAACAAACCCAATTGCCGGAAACCAAAGCGGAGCCCGCAAGCGATGAAGGAGAGAAAAAACAATGAGGAACCAGCAGAGAAGGCATAACAGAAAAAGAGGAAAGAAAGTCCGCAATCTCGCCAAAGAGGGCAAAAGGATTGACTACAAAGACACGGAACTTCTTTTGCAGTTCATCACGGAAAGGAAAAAAATTATCTCCAGACGGGGAACCGGTTTGAACGCCAAGGAGCAGAGAAGAGTGGCAACTGCGATTAAACGGGCGCGATTTATGGCTCTTATTCCATACACCACACTTCACAAGTAGGAGCGCGGGAAATGAAAATCATACTTACATCGGACATTGACGACATCGGCCTCGCGGGAGAGGTTAAAACCGTCAAAAATGGTCTTGCAAGGAACTACCTCATTCCCAGCAAACTCGCCATAGAGGCAACTGAAACAAACCTGCGCGACTGGCGCAAGAAACTTGAAGTGCTGAAAGAGAAGCGCGAAAAAACCATTGCGGATGCGCAAACGGTTGCGGACAAAATTGACGGAACCATCATAGAAATAGAGACAAAACTCAGTGACGGCGAAAAAATGTTCGGCTCGGTAAGCGTTCATACCATCGCCGAAGTCCTGAAAGAACGGCACGGTCTTGATATTGAGAAACGAAACATACTGCTTGAAAAAAACATAAAATCCATCGGCAGATTTGAAGTGCCTGTCAGAATCAAGGCACACATAAAAGCGTCCGTAATTGTGCAAATTACGGCTGAGGAAGACGAAGAATCTCTCGCGGAGATGCAAAATACCGAAGAGCAAAACGCCATGCAGACCGAAACCGAGCAGACTGAAACCGGGCAGACCGAAACTGAGCAGACTGAAACTGAGCAGACCGAAACCGAGCAGACCGAAACCGGGCAGGCCTCGGAAGCACAAAGTGAAGAAGAGCAAAGTGAAGAGCCGCAGGGCAAAGAAGCGGAAACGGTTGAGGAACAAACTGAGGCGGAGACGGAGGAAATACCTTCCGCCGATGAAGAAGAAAGCAAAGAGGAGGCGTAAAATGGGTGAGAACGGCGAAAATGAAAAAGTGAAATTCGCTCCGGTTGGAGAGAAAGAGGTTACACGAGGAATTGTTGAAGGGTTCGCCCGCGAGTTTCTTGAGCACATCCAGAGCGATGTGATTGTCATCGGCGCGGGGCCCAGCGGTCTCGTGGCGGCGAAAGACATCGCGCTTGCCAAATACAAGGTTCTGCTCGTTGAGCGTCTGAACTCGCTCGGCGGCGGATTCTGGATAGGCGGATACCTGATGAACAAAGCGAGTGTGCGCGCGCCGGGGCAGACTGTTCTGGACGAAATTGAGGTTCCCTACGAAGAGATTTCCGAAGGGCATTACATCGTGGACGCCCCTTATGCCTGCTCAAAACTCATTTCAATGACATGCGAAGCCGGAGCCACGATTAGAAACATGACGATGTTTGACGACCTCGTTCTCAGAGAGAACGGCCGGGTCGCGGGAATCGTCATCAACTGGACTCCGATAGTCAATGTGCCAAAGGAAATCACCTGTCTTGACCCCATAGCGATAGAGTCAAAACTCGTCATAGATGCGACCGGGCATGACGCATATGCCGTTTCGCGCCTCTCCCAACAGGGTCTTTACAAAAAACTTCCCGGACACGGGTCAATGTGGGTTGAAAAAGCCGAAGACGCGCTCGTTGAATACACGGGCGAAGTCCACCCGGGGCTGATAGCGTGCGGAATGTCGGTTAACACTACATACGGACTGCCGAGAATGGGACCCACTTTCGGCGGCATGCTCCTTTCCGGAAAGAAAGCCGCACGGGTGGCGATTGAAAAACTAAAAGAAATGGAATCCTGACAACCGCTAAGGCGCGAGCGCTGCGGCGCACTCCGGGCAAACCCCGCCTTTTTTTTGAGCGTTCAGAACTTCGGACTGCCTGTGTGAATTAAAAAGGCAGCAATCGGGATTTTCACAAAACCGTTTCCCCGCAACAACATACATAAGCGGCTGTAACCCGTAAGCGGCGACCAATTTTCCCATCTGCGGGTCGGAGGGCTTGATGAACCTGCCCTCAAATGTTTCATCAAGAACTGCAAGCATCTCATTTTCCCTTTCTTGAGCGAGCCCCTGCTGAAAAAGACGCCCTTTCGCCCAGTGGTAATCAGGCGGTTTTGCGGGACCCTCAACAACGCCCGCGGACGAAACAATTTGAGCGGAGCCCGCGTCCGCGCCCATTAAAACCACCCGCGCGTGGTAACGCCTTTCTCCCCATGTGCACAAAAGCCGCCCCGTAAAAACAAGGTTCGCCACGGCGTCCGGAGAATGCAAACGGGCAATTTCAGAGTGAAGTTTTCTCTGAAACCACAAACCGTCATAGGCGCAATCGGAATCGGTCTCGCGCGGTCGCGGTTTTGAAAACTTGCGTTCGCTCTCATCACCCGGGTAAATGGCCGGACTCTCAAGCGGTGTTTCAAAATCTTTTATCCGTATGGACGTGAGAAAGGAGGCGAACTCCCTCCGGCGGTCTTCGGAAAGCTGCTCTAACAATTCGCCGCGCATCCGTGTCTCAAAACCGAATCCGCTCAGGAAATCCTCAATCTGCGCGGGGTCAACCGAAGCGGCGAGGCAGTCAGTCCAGAGGGAAATTTTTCTTTTCATTCCGAAGACGCGGGGGCGGAGACCTCGGCTATGACTTCAATCTCAACGGGCGCACCGAGAGGAAGTTCGCAGACCCCGACCGCCGACCTTGAATGTGCGCCCCTGTCGCCAAAAACCTCGCTGAAAAAATCAGAAGCGCCGTTTACAACATCCGCCTGCCCCGTAAATCCGTCCGCCGAAGCGACATATCCGGTAACTTTGACTATCCGTTCCACCGCGCCGAGTCCACCGCTCACGCTCAAAACCGCCAGAGCGTTTAGTGCGGAAACGCGCGCGCACTCCTTTGCCTGCTCAAGCGAAACGCCGCCGCCGACCTTCCCCTCAAACAGCAGTTTTCCATCTTTGAGCGGCAACTGCCCGGAAACAAAGATGAGATTGCCCGAACGCACGCCCGGAACATACGAGCCCGCCGGTTTGGGCGCGGGCGGCAATGCAATGCCCATTGTTTTGAGTTTTTGTTCGGGAGTACTCATGTAAAAATCATACTCAATCCGCGGATTTAACCGCAATATAACCGCTCGTGAGATAGCCCTGAAAAAACTTGTCCGTCTTCTCAAATCCCGCGTTTTTAAGTATTTTCCTGATTCTGCTTTCGGGACGGAACTTCACGTTTTTCATGATGTTTTCAAAGGTTTCCTCAACCTTTTTGGAATCCTCAACAACGGAAAGCAGATGCCGTTTCCACGCGGACACAAGCATCCGGAAGTTTTCGCTCTTCGTATCACCTTCAAGGTCGGCGAGAATAAACTTCGCTCCGGGTTTGAGCCGCTTTGATATCTCGTGCGCGAACCGGTCTTTTGAACCGTCATCAGGCAAAAAATGCATAACCAGTATCGCGGTCGCCGCGTCAAAAAGCGGTTTCTTTTTCACACTCGGCACAAATCCCTCAACCAGAGAAATCCGTCCGCCGAGCCCTTTTTCATCAACCTTTGACCTGGCGATTTTTATCATTTCCGGAGCGGGGTCAAATCCGGTGATTTTCCAATCGGGATTGTCCCCGGCGAGGAAAATCGCCTCGTTTCCCGTGCCCGCGCCGGCGACAAGAATTTTCGCGCGCGCGGACAGACAACTCTCAAGAAGCGATTTGGACAATTCGTGAATAACGGAGTAGCCGGGAATCAGGTAGCGCACCCTGTGGTCATAGCCCTCCGCGCGCTCACGGTCAAAATGGCTCGCGGGGTCTATCGTGCTCAAGTGCCCGCCTCCCAGATTTTCACAAATTCGGTCTTTTGAACCTTGCCCAGTGCGTTCACGGGAAGTTCGTCAACCTTTTCAAGCAGAGAGGGAATCTTATAAGACGCAAGGCGCGGCTCAAGCCACCGCTTCAACTCGCTTAAACGCAGGGACTTGCCCCTCTCAAGCACAACCACGGCGGCGACTCTCTGCCCCCAGACCTTGTCTTCGACCCCGACAACCGCGCAGGCGGCAACCCCGTCTTTTTCAAGAATTTCCCTCTCCACCTCCAATGCGGAAATCTTGTAGCCGCCCGATTTGATTATGTCCACGGACTCTCTGCCAAGTATTTGAAAATCGCCTTCGGAATCAAGCGTGGCGATGTCGCCCGTTTTGAACCAACCGTCTGAAAACGCCCGCCGGGTCACTTGGGGATTGTTCCAATACTCAAGAAAAACGCCCCGCGCCCTTTACCCGTATCTCGCCCTCTTCTCCGGCGCGCGCGGGGACCCCGTTTGCGGTAAAAATCTCCGCACGCACGCCGGGCATGGGTTTGCCAACAAAGCCCGGTTTTCTTTTCCCTTTGAGAGGGTTTGAGAGAATCATTCCCGTTTCGGTCATGCCGTAGCGCTCAAGAAGCGTGTGCCCACTGATGTCGCGCCAATTGAGGGAAAGTTTGACCGTGAGCGCCGCGGAGCCGCAAATCATAAGCCTCATCGCCGCGCACGCACGGGTCATCTCTTTTTGGTCTTCCGCAGGCGCGTTTTCCCAGAACTGCGCCAATTTAGCGTAAACAGTCGGTACCGCCATAAAAAACCGTTATCCCCCCGCGCCTAAACCGCTCCCAGACCGCGCGCGGGTCAAAATCCGCCATTTCACACACCGCTCCGGCGCTGAGCGGACACAGCAACAAATTCAGTATGCCGTGAAGGTGGTGAAGCGGCAGAACATTCAAAACTCTGTCAGCGTCTGTCCATTCCCACGCCCGGAGCATCGCGTTTATTTGAGCGTCAATGTTTGAGTGGGTCGTTACAACGCCCTTTGGGCGGCTCGTTGTTCCGCTTGTGTATATCATCATGGCGCGGCGCGACAGAGGAAAATCGGGGAATGCACGCGCGGGAGAGGATTGAAAAACCTCATCGCTCAGGGCTAAAACAACGCCTTTTTCAGAGCAGATTGGCTCAATTTTCTCCCTGAAATCGGGATGGCAAACGACCACGGACGGAGCGGCGTCATCAATCACATACGCAATCTCCGATGGCGAATGAGAGACGCAGAGAGGAACGCAAACCCCGCCCACACGCCATATTCCAAGTTTGAGGGCGGCGTACCCGGCGGTTTTTGGAAGCATAAACGCCACGCGGCGCTCATTCAGTTCGCCTGCGTTGCAAAGCCGCAAGAGCGCTCCCGCCGCGCACGCGGACATACCAAGGAGTTCGGAGTGGGAATGGCCGCCCTCTGAATCCGTGAGCGCGGTTTTTTCGCCGTGGCGCTCCATATTTTTCAATATCGGTATCTGCGGCACGGAAAATAATCTATCACGGGCGCCCGGGTGTTTTTTGATTGCGGGTTTTTCCTATACACTTTGAGGCACGATGGGCAAGTATCCCGACGGTTTGAAAAAAGCGATAAAGCACGGCTTTTTTGACACCGTGTTTGAAAGACGCTCGCGGCGGTTCGGGCTTGGAATGGAAATCCCCGAGGGGCCGCTTGAGTATAAATCCGGGCATAAACCGGAGCCGCTTTCGGAGCTTGAGGAAGCCATAATCGTCTGGACGGGGCTTGGAATAAAAAACATCAACCTGTCCGATTTTCCGCCGCATATGGGGCTTGATCTTGAAGTCCAGTTCACAAGCAAAACCATTCCCGCGCTCGGAGACGTGCACAGGACGGAGCTGTTTTACACAAACGATGACGGCTCATACATGATAAAGATGCACGACAAAAAACCCGAAGATTTCAGGGGGCTGGAAGCCATGCCGCTTGAAAAGAGGGTTGATGAAATTGTCCGTCTGTTCAGGGAATCAAAAGTCAAAATCGGAGACGGCAGAGCCGATATTCCCGACAGACCTCCGGGGCTTGCCGTTCACAATCTGTGGAATGTGAACAAACCCGGAACAACGGTCTTTATGCCCGTAACCGACCTGACTTCATGCATAATCAACCTGTATTTCTTCTATATGCGCGAGGGGCACAGGTTCAATTTCGCCGATGAACTGCGCGGAATGAAGCCGCCCGGAACCGAAAAATGGATAAAAAACGGCTTCATAGACAAAGACAAAATGATGCCGCTCATAGAAGCCGAACTGCGTTTCGCCAACGGCTTTATCGCCGAGCAGGCGTTTATGGGGCAGAACATGGTTTTGACTCTGCAAACGCTCGGACTCGGCGGATGGCTTTTCAGCGGGTTCGCGAGCCCGTTTGTTCTCGGAATGTCGGACGATTTTGAGGGGCTGGGCTTCACCTTCGCAACCCCCGAACCAAAGGGCGAAACGGCAAACCCCAATCCGGTGGCGGTCGGCAAAGACGGTCTTTTTCACGGCTTCTGCCCGCCGTATTACAAAGACATGGGCGAAGCGGTTGAGGCGTTCAACGATATGAAATGGAGCAACTGGGAAAAGAAAAATATGCCCTACACAAACCCGCAGGGTGTTTATGAGCAAACCCCGCGTCCGGGCAAAAAGGAAATCGCGGTTGTAAAAGACATCTGCAACTACATTTACGAAACATACGGACGCTTCCCCGCGTTTTCAGACCCGATGTTCCTGCGTTTTATGGTTCAGGCGCACCATCTTGATTTGGGTTTTTATGACAAGTTCTACCCGCCGGGCGCATACACGGATTTGCACAAAAACCATTTCAAACTGTGGCACAACGACAAAAAAGACCCGTTTGGAGGAAAGAAAAAATGAGCAAAACACTGATTGAAAATTGTGAATTTGCGTTCAAATGCCCCTTGTTGTGGGAAAGTCTCTCTGAAACGGAGGATGAGAAAATCCGCTTTTGCGGTGAGTGCAAAAGAAATGTTTATATCTGCGAGAATGACGAAGAACTAACCAAACACGCACAGCGCGGTGACTGCGTGGCGGTTATAAAAGAACAAAGGCTTGTTTATGGAGGACTTGAAGAAGTCGATTATTCCAATTTGAAATAAAACCTGAAGAGCAGGCAATCTACGCAAGCGTTGCTTCATTCCAGACCATTTTCATCTCGTTGCCTATTGAAAAATTGCCTTCCTTTCTATCTTTTTCATTAGAATCATCGGAAGGATTTCCGGTGAAATACTCCGCATAATGGCAAGCTTTTTCCTCAGTTTCCGCCTCAACATCAACCACATAAATACGGGTCAAACTAACCTTGTAAGTTTTCATTTTAACGCCTCCTTGTAGTTAGAGGCGGGACCATAGCGGGCCCGAATTGGAAGTCAAGATTTCTTCTGTTTGGGTTCGTACTCGCCAGAATTCAACTGAATCAAATCTTCCCATTGAATTTCACCCTTTTTACAAAAACGTTGAAGAAAAGAAGAGGTGAATTGATTAATAGATACGGAATAGTTTTTCATAAATTCTTCATTTTTTTGCTTTGCTTCATAACCTAACGGCTCAATGATTTCTTTGTATAAATTTTCGTTGCCTGAAATAAATGTCCAAAATTCCTGTCCGCAATATTTGAAGTATGTTCCTTTATCTGGTTTTCTGTTTCTTCCATAACAACAACCGTTTATAGACCGTATATTCATACTTGTATCTTCTTGTCTCAAAATTTTCTGAGCTTTCGTGAAGTTATCTTTCATCCTCGCAATCTGAGAACTATTTCCCCAATTTGGTCCTGATTTTATCGAAACTATGTATCTCACATCATCTTTTGTAAATTCAAGATCTATCCCTTCCGAAGATGACTTCCAACCACCATACACCTTGTTATTTACAAATATGGCAAGACCTTCAAGAAACTTACCAAACAAAGTTTCTTCCTGTGATGAAATATGTGCATCAAGAATACTTTTAACAATATCGGGGGCAGTATTTAGACTTTTGGCTTTAAACAGATAAAGATTTTTTCTCTTTAAAACATTATCAAGCTTTAAATCTTGCAACCCGTTTAGTTTGGCATTGTGAAAACTTCCTATGTTTCCCCTCACATAAGTTTGTAAATCTTCAACCGTAATCTTTTGAGGCATACTTCTTTCCTTTTTTATCAAGAAGGCGTTTTTGTTTGGAAAATTCTTTTGAATCTCTTTTCATCATTTCATAAAAATCTCTTTTGATTTCAATGCCGATTGAGTTTCTGTTCATTTGCCTCGCTACTTCCAGCGTCGTTCCTGAACCGGCAAACGGGTCAAGAACCGTATCACCTTCTTTTGTAAACAGATTGATAAACCATTTGGGAAGATCTTGCGGAAAAGTCGCGCTATGACCTTTGTTCCCACACTCTGTTGCCATATGCAAAACATTGGTAGGATATGCCTTTTCTCTGCCTATCCAATTGGAAATGTTTTTTCCGAAACCACTGCCAACTTTTGACTCATCTCTCTTTTTGTCAGTCTCACTCAATTTGTTGAGGCGTTTTTTCGCCCACTCACCCGTTGGAACCATTACAGATTCCTGATACATGGTGAACTGCTTGCTTTTGTTAAACTGCAGAAGCCGTTCCCACGAATCCCTGAACCGATTGGGCCATTTGCCCGGATAACAATTTTTTTTGTGCCACATAAACTCTTCCGTCCAAAGCCACCCCTGCTCACGCATCGCCATTATAAGTTCAATTACGTAAGTATGTCGCTCCCCGTTCGCAACCCTTTCTTTTATGTTGAGAATGAAGGTTCCCGTAGGTTTCAAAACCCTTAAAAGTTCTTCGGAGATTGGAACAAACCACTCAACATATTTGCTTGGAGAAACACCGCCACAACTGTTTTTTCTTTGGTCGGCATAAGGAGGGGAAGTGACAATCAAATCAATGGAATTACTCTGGATTTTTTTGAGTTGTTGCTCACAATCTCCAAGCATTATTTTTTCTTTGTATATTTTCATTTTATTAATTAGAGCAAAAGACGAATAATGATATAGAGAAGAGAAATAACCCCTAAAACAACAAAAATTGAGACCAGAACATTAAACCAAGTGGGATATCTTTTCATTGGTACCATCTCAATAAAATTGGCTATTCCATCATCACACTTAACTCCTGAATTAATTTCCTTGTAAATTATCGGAGGAAAATAAAGATAAGAAATTCTAACTTGTTCGCCTGGAACAAGTGTTGGAATAACTATCTCCTGTCCTGTTTGTAGTTTTTTAACGGAGTATTCTATTTCTGGATACAAATTGAAACTGGGAAGATAATGATGAAAAATGCGTACATTCTTTGCACTTTTGCGTCCCGTATTCGCTACGACGATTTCGTGAGTATGTATTTCGAGAGGCGTCGACCCGGGCTTTGTATCAATATGAGCGGCGACATGCCCTAAGTAAGTAACTAGATTGGACTTTTTTTCAAATTTTCTGTTAATCCAACCTCCTATAAACAAAGTTACAACAGGAACCGCTATCTGCAAAAGCAACCAATAATCAAAAGTCATCTGGCTTCCTCGGGAAAAGTATATTGCATTTACTTGTAGAATATAACACCCATCACTCACGCCAACCCTTCAACCGTCTTTTTATCCAATTTCCTTACAACCGCCACGAGCAATTTCACCGCGTTTTCAAAATCCTTTCTCTGAATGATTGAGTTGTGGCTGTGTATGTGCCGCGTGGGGACGCCCAGAACCACGGTTGGAACGCCGTGCTTGTGCAGATGTATCGCCGCGCCGTCTGTTGCGCCGCCTTCCATTGTGGCGAATTGGAGCGGAATTTTCGCCTTTTTCGCCGTCTCTATTACAAGGTCGCGCAGTTTCAGGTTCGGTATCATTCTCGCGTCGTAAAGCAGAAGCGACGGCCCGCCGCCAAGTTTTGTGGAAGATTCATCGTTGCTTATGCCCGGCACATCGCCGGAAATGTCGGATTCAAGAATAATCGCCGCATCCGGGTCAACCGCTTCCACACTTGTTGTGGCTCCGCGAACACCAACCTCCTCCTGAACAGTCGCCACGCCGTAAACCGTGCCCGGCTGCGACTTGCCAAGCGCTGAAAGCGCCGAAATCACAACCGCGCACCCTATTCTGTCATCAAACGCCTTCGCCATATAAACGCCTTCTTTGGCGAGTTTCGTGAACTCGCTCACCGGAACAACGGGGTCGCCGGCTCTGACTCCGATTTTCTCAACATCCTTTTCCGATGACGCGCCGATGTCTATATACATATTCTTCCTCTGAACCGTTTTGTTGCGCTCGTCCTGCGGAATCAGATGCGGCGGTTTTGCGCCAATCACACCCATAACCTCGCCTTTTGAAGTTTTGATTTTTACGCGCTGGGCGAGAAGCACCTGATCCCACCAGCCGCCGAGCGGCGTGAACTTCAAAAACCCGTCCGGCGTAACGGCGCGAATCATAAACCCGATTTCATCCATATGCCCGGCGAGCATGATTTTAGGGCCGGCGGATTTTCCGGGCGCCTCGCAAATCAGACTCCCCATTCTGTCTTTTGAAACACGCCCCAGTTTGTCAAAACGACGTTTGATAACGGCGGAAATCTCGCGCTCATAACCCGCAACGCCGTCAGTTTCGGTAAGTTCGGCAAGCAGGGCTTCGGTGTCTTTAATCTCTTTTGCTGACGCCATAACTGTTCCCCCGTTTCAGAGTAGAATTGTAGATATTACCCAATCACCGGAGGAACAAAGACCAAAATGGCATCTGAAACAAAATTGTTTGCGGTCAACACGCGCGGCAACACGGACATCATAGACATCACCGCGCAAGTGGTGGAAATTGTGGCGGCGTGCCCGTTTTCCGAAGGAACAGCAACCGTGTTCGCGCCCGGCTCAACGGCGGGAATCACCACAATAGAGTTTGAAAGCGGCGCCGTAGCGGACTTCAAAGCCGCATTTGAGCGCATTGCGCCCGAAGATATTGAATACGCGCACAACGCACGATGGGGAGACGGCAACGGACACTCTCATGTGAGAGCGGCGCTGCTCGGAGCGTCATTTTCCGCACCGTTCGCGGACTCGCGCCCTCTGCTTGGAACATGGCAGCAAATCGTTCTCGTGGATTTTGACAACCGCCCCAGAGAGCGCGAAATAATCGTCCGGACAACCGGCTGATCAGTCCACAAACTTCACTGAAAAGTGTTTTTTGTGGCGCACATTGAGATTGACAATCAGCGGAGTAATCGCCTCTATCATCGGTGAAACTTCAAGAGGCCCCGCATCAAGCGTTCTAAGCCCCGAAAGGTCTTCGGTGAGTTTCGTCACAACCGCCTTTGCCTCTTCGTCATCACCACAGATAACAACATCCGCGTTAAGGTCTTTATTCACATCGCTGAGCCCCTTCGCCGGAAGGTTGTGATACGCGCTCACAAGACGCGCGGACGGCGGAAGTTTTTCTTTGATTTCAAGCGCGCTTGAGCCGTGAGACGGCGGAGCGAAAAGAAACGATTTGCCCTCTTTGACCATCGGCACAACGGGCGTGATGACAATCTGGTCTGTTATGCTGTCCGCCAAACCGGCGATTGTGTCCGCCGCATATTCGGGCGGAATACTTATGACAATTACCTCGGAACTCGCCGCGGCTTGCGCGTTTTCCATGCCGACAACATTCGGCTCAACGCCAAGCGCTTTGATTTTTTCAATGTATTCCGCCGTAATGGTGTCGGCTTTTTCCTGACTTCTTGAGCCCACAAAAATTTCGTGGCCGGCCTTTGACCACCGCAGAACAAGCCCTTCGGCTATGTCCCCCGTGCCTCCCAAAAGAGAAATTTTCATCGTTTAGTCCTCCTCATACTCTCAAATGAATATAAAGCCCCTATTTTACCAAATAAAAAGCGCGGTCAAAGCAAGTTCAGAAAATCAACAATGGTTTTGTTAAACTTGTCCGGTTTTTCCATCATCATAAAATGCCCCGCGCCCTCAACAACAAAAAGTTTTGAGCCCTTGATTTTTGAGTGCAGAAGGTCTGTGTGCCTGGCGGGAGTGAGAACGTCATCGCTTCCCGCCACAATCACGGTTGGAATTTCTATCCGTCCGACCGAATCGGAAACATCAAAATTGTCGCACGCAAGAAGGTCGTTATAGACAGACTGTTTCGGCTGGGAGAGAAGCCGCCTGAGAAAAATCTCCCTTGTTTGCCCGTTCGCGCCCGAAGCAAAAGCGTTTTGCGCCGCGGTCGCGCAGAAACTTTCATAGTCATTTTGAACAGTTTTCAAAGACCAGCGCGAAACCCTTATGCGCACCCCCGTGGCGACAAGTATGCACGCGAGCGGCTTCACTTCGCCGCTGAGCGCGAGAATCTGCGCGATTCTTCCGCCCATTGAATGACCGATAAGAATCGGGCGCGTAATGCCGGTTTGGAGACAGAAATCGGAGACAAAACCGGCGCACTCGTCCATTGAAGCCATCGCTTCGCCGCTTGAGCCGCCGTGCCCGGGCAAATCAAGCGCAATAGCGGGAAAACGCGTGTAGCCGGCAAGCGCCGCAATCTGGTTTTCCCAGCAAGCCGCGCTCTGCCCCGCCCCGTGAAGCATAACAACGGTGCGCTCAAGCGGCTCCGCACCCGCCGTTTCATAGTTCACAACGTTTCCGCGAAATTGTATTTGAGCCATTTCAGTCCGCCCCGCCGTAAAACTCCGCGAAACAGTTTTTGAAATCGCTTTCGGTTATCCCCTGTATTTTTATCCGCTTGCCGCGTGAGGCGCTGCCTTTGAGTATCTCCATTGCGCTTTTCGGAACACCCAGACGGGCGGAAAGGATTTTAATAAGACGCGCGTTTGACTGCCCTTTTATCGGGCGCGCGGCGACCTTGATTTTGAGTTTGCCTCCGTGAAGCCCGACAAACTCATCGCGCGCCGCGCCGGGAACAACGTGAACGTCAACAACAAAATCCGCCATATCCGCTACAACCCCTGGGCAAATCCGGAAAGGGTTCCCACGATAATGCGCCGAAGGAATATCAGCAGAAGCAGTACTGCGATGGGTGAGAAATCCATTCCGCCGATGAACGGAATCACGCGCCGGACGCGCTCCAACACGGGCTCGGTTGCTGAATACAGAAAACCGACTATGGGGTTGTAGGGGTTGGGATCAACCCACGAAATCACCGCCCGTGCCACGATGAGCCATGTATAGACGGTCAAAATCAAATTGACCACCTCAGCGATTGCAATAACTGTGCTTTGAGCAAGCATTATTTCTTTCCCCCTTTCGCGCCGCCGTTGCGGGCAAGTTCCTTTGAGCGTTTTTGCGCCGCGGCAAGAGCGTTTTCAACAACGGACGAAAAGCCCGATTTTTCAAACTCTTCAAGGCCCGCAACGGTCGTCCCCGCCGGAGACGAAACTGCCTCCCGCAAATCCTTCGGAGACACTCCTTCGCGCATAATTTTCGCCGCGCCGAAAAGCGTTTGAATTGCGAATTTTTCAGCAGTGTCCGGCGGTATGCCGAGTTTTTCCGCGCCCGATATGAGAGATTCCGCAAATGCGGCAACAAAACCCGGACCGCTCCCCGACAGCGCCGTGAAAGCATCAATCATCTCTTCGGGCACAAACTCAACCATGCCTACGGAACCGAAAATCTTCTCAACTGTCTCAAAATCTGAATCTTCGCCCTCGCCGCAAGCAACCGAAGCGCCCTCGCCTTTCACGGCGGGAAGGTTCGGCATAACACGGAAAACCTTGCTGCCGCCGCCCAGAACGGCTTTTATGGAAGAGATAGTTGCACCGGCGGCGATTGATACAAAAAGCGTCCCGGGCGGGCAATCCGCCGCGCGCGCGTCGGTGAGAGCCGCCTCCATGTCCTGCGGCTTTACGGCAAAAACAACGCATTCGGAGTCCGAGGCGGCAAAAATGTTGTCAGCCGCCGCGCGAACTCCGTATTTTTTGCTCACCTGTTTGATGCGCACCGGGTCAACATCGCTTATGACCACATTTTCAGGCGCGAAAACGCCGGCTTTGGTGATTCCGCCAATAAGCGCTTCAGCCATTTTACCTGCCCCGATGAAAGCGACTTGCGCCATTTTCTAATTCCTCTCCCCGAATACGAGAGAGCCCACGCGCACTATCGTTGCGCCTTCCTCAACCGCAGTCTCAAAATCTGCGCTCATTCCCATTGATAACTCGGTTGTGTCCGGAAAATCCGGCGCTATTTCGTCTCTCAGGCTTCTTAACTCCCTGAAATAACACCTTGAAACCTCCGGGTCGGGCGAATACGGGGGCATCGTCATAAGCCCGCGTGCGCGGACATTTTTAAGTCCGTCCGTGAACTCAAACAAACCGCGAGCCTTGTCGGGGCTCACCCCTCCCTTTGACGGGGAATCCTGATTTATCTCAATGAGGATTTGCGCTTTCACTCCCGAATTTTCCGCTCTTTTATCTATCTCCGAGGCAAGTTCTGCGCTGTCAACCGAATGGATTAAACGGCAGTTACCAACCACATACTTTACCTTGTTTTTCTGTAGCCGACCGACAAAATGCCAGTCTGCGCGCGCGCCGGTCCGCTCAAAAAAGGCAAGTTTGTCGCGCAATTCCTGTGCGTAGTTTTCACCCAAATGGCAAAGCCCCGAAGAGGCGGCTTGCGCCACAATCCCGGGCGCAACGGTCTTGCCGACCGCAACAAGAAGAACCTGAGAACCGTCCGCGCCCACTCTTTCAGCGGCGGAATCTATCCTGCGCCTGACTTCGGCAACGCGCTCTTCAATTTCAATTGTCATGGCTTCCTATTCTACCAGCAGACCGCGCCCCGCGGGGCTTTGAAAACCTCTTGAGCGCATATACAATCTACCCGTCCGCGTTGGTTTGAACGCGGGCTTTCTTAAAATGAGCCTTGAAACAAATCTGGGGTCTCTCTACCGCAAAACAAGGAAGCGGTTCAGACGGGGCGGAATTGAAAATCCGGGACTTGAAGCGTCCGTAATTGCCTGCTCCGTCCTCGGCAAACCGTCGGGAACGGTTCACACAAACCCGCAAATCGCGGTCGGAAGAGAACAAGCGCGTGAGTGCGAAAACCGTGTGCTCAGGCGCTTAGAGGGAGAGCCGTGCGCTTATGCGACCGGAGCGCGCGAATTCTTTTCGCGCCGTTTTGTCGTCAGCCCGGCGGTGCTTATTCCGCGTCCCGAAACTGAAACGGTTGTTGAAGCCGCGCTTGAAAAAATCCCCCCGGACACGGAAATGCGCGCAATTGACGTGGGAACCGGGAGCGGCTGCATAGCCGTAACGCTCAAAAAAGAAAGACCGCATCTGTCTGTCGCGGCGGTGGACATTTCGCAACGCGCTCTGGAAAAGGCGGAAGAAAACGCGCGTTTTCACGGCGCGGATATCAGTTTTGTTTGTGGAGACGCGCTTTGGAACTTTGAGGACAACAGCACGGACATAATAGTTTCAAACCCTCCTTATGTTTCGGAGGAAGATTTTGAAACCCTGCCGGACGAAATCAGGGATTTTGAGCCGAAAGAAGCGCTTGTGAGCGGTGAAGGCGGATTTGAGCATATAAGAAAAATCGTTTCCGATGCGACACGGGTTTTGTGCGCGGGAGGGTGGTGTGTTGTTGAGGTGGGAGACGGGCAGGCGCACGGGTGTGCGGAGATTTTCAAAGAGAACGGATTTTCCGGAATATCAACAACCGATGATATAAGCGGAAAGCCGAGGGCGGTTGAGGGAATTTGGAAAAAATAGTGATTGAGGGCGGAAAGCCCTTACGAGGCGAAGTTTCCGTAAACGGGTCAAAAAACTCCGTTCTGCCTCTTATGGCGGCGTGCATACTGTGTAACGGCGAAAGCACACTTAAAAACGTGCCGGACCTTATGGATGTGAGGGTGATGGCGGAAATCCTCACCGCCCTCGGAGCTAAAATTGAGCGGAGCGGCGACCGGCTTTCAATAGATTCTTCGGGAATCAACAAATGGGTTACCGAATATGAAATGGTGAAAAAGATGCGGGCATCGGTACTGACGCTGGGTCCCCTCACGGTGCGGTTCGGCAAAGCGCGTGTCTCCCTTCCGGGCGGCTGCTCCATCGGGGAAAGACCCATTGACCAGCATCTGAAAGGGCTTCAAGCGTTAGGGACGCGGATAAAAATTGAAAGCGGATACGTTGAAACATCGGCGAAAAAAATGAGGGGCGCGGTCGTGCCGCTTGACGTGTCCACCGTAACGGGGACGGAAAACCTGATGCTCGCCGCGGTTCTCGCGCAGGGGAAAACCGTTATATACAACGCTGCGTGCGAGCCCGAAGTTTCAGATTTGGCAAACGCGCTGAACAAAATGGGTGCGGAAATCACCGGAATTGGAACCGATATAATAAGGATAAAAGGGGTGTCTTCCCTTAAACCGCTTAAAAACTACGGGACGATACCTGATAGAATAGAGGCGGGAACGCTGATGATTGCAGTCGCGGCAACGGGCGGGAACGCTCTCATAAAAGGCGGCAGGTTTGACCACCTCGGAACGCTTGCGGGAAAACTGATGAAAACCGGCGCGAAGGTTGAAGAAACGCGCGCGGGAATACGCGTGAGCGCAAACACGAAAATAGCCTGTACCGATATAACAACGCTTCCGTATCCGGGCTTTCCGACCGATATACAGGCGCAGTTTATGGCGCTTATGTGCACTGCGGACGGCGTCAGCATAATAACGGAAAATATTTTCCCGCAGAGGTTTATGCACATAGCGGAGATGAAAAGAATGGGCGCGGATATAAAACTGATTGGCAACACGGCGGTGGTCAAAGGCGTTAAAAAAATCAAAGGAGCGAAAACAATGGCGAGTGATTTAAGAGCGGGCGCGGCGCTTGTGATTGCCGGCGCGGCGGCGGGGGGAAGGAGCGAAATAAGCAGGGTTTACCACATTGACAGGGGCTATGAGCGACTGGACGAAAAACTGGAACAACTGGGAGCCTCAATTTGGAGGGAAAAAGAATGATTAAAATCGCCATATCGCGCGGCAGACTTTTTGAGGAATCCCTTGAGGTTCTGAACAAGGCGGGCATAAAAATTAAAAGCGCCGCGAAAAAATCAAGAAAACTCATACATGTGGTCAAAGAGCACGATCTCACCATTTTCGTTGTGCGCCCGACAGATGTGCCGTCCTATGTGGAGCACGGAGTCGCAGACTGCGGTATTGTCGGCAAAGACTCTCTTATGGAGCAGGAAAACAACCTGTATGAGCCGCTGGATATGGGCATAGGCAAATGCAAAATGGTAGTGGCGGCTCCAAAAGGATATAAATTTCCCAACGGCGGAATCGTGCGCATTGCGACAAAATATCCGCGCATAGCGGCGGACTGGTTTGAAAAAAAAAATGTGCGCACCGAAATCATCAAACTCTACGGCTCAGTTGAGCTCGCCTGCATGGTCGGGCTTTCCGATGTGATTGTTGACCTGACAGCGAGCGGAAAAACCATGGAGGAAAACAACCTTGAAGAGATTGAGTTCATCGCGCCCATAACCGCGCGGTTGGTTGTGAACAAGGCCGGAATGAAACTGAAATCACCGCAAATATACGAATTCATATCAAAGATAGAAAAATGGTGCGTGCGGGAGGCGTAAAACGGTGAGCAAAGACGCGAAGATAGACTTGCGGGAAAAAGGCAAATCCAAAAGCGGCAAACCGGTTTACAGCGACAGGCGGTTGTTTGTTCAGTTTTTCGCCTTCGGCGGAGCGGCGGATGAGCGCAAAATAATTACTTCCCTCAAAAAAAGCGGCGCGGAATGCGCCGTTTATTCAGACCTCAACGACCCGTCCGGCATCGGGACGGTTTTTATAAGCGAGGATGAAAACTTTTTTGTCGGAAAACTGAGGAATATTCTGAACTCGGCGCCCTTTTCTTCCCTCACGTTCAAAAACCGGTACGCGATGTTTGGAAGAACATACTCTCTGGGCTATGAAACCAACCTTGAACAAATGCTTGTGAGTGCGCCGCGCGAAAAAATCCTTGCGCCCGACTTCCAATGGGCGGTCTGGTATCCGCTTCGCAGGGCAAAAAATTTTGAAACCCTTGCTGAAAGCGAAAAAAGAGCCATTCTCGGCGAGCATGGAAAACTGGGCTTCAAATATGGCGAAGCGGGGCTCATTAAAGACGTACGGCTCGCGTGCCACGGGATTGACACCGAAGACAATGACTTTGTCATAGGGCTTTTCGGCACAAGTCTGTATCCGCTCTCATCGGTTGTTCAGGCGATGAGAAAAACACGGCAGACCTCCGAATATATTGAGGCGCTGGGTCCCTTTTTCGCCGGAAAAGCCATTTGGAAAAGCGGCTTGTCAAGCGGTTTGAAATGATTTGACTAATATCCTGAAAAAAATCATTCCGGTGGAGGAAAAAACGGACGCGGAAAAACTTTCAAACGCGGTTGGGGTTTTGAAAAAGGGGCTCGCAAAAAGCCGTTCGGGCTTGCTTTCAAAACTCAAAGAAATTGTCGCGGGCGGAAAAGTGGACGAGGATTTATGGGAGAGTTTTGAAGAGATGCTCATTCTCTCGGATGCGGGAACAAAGGGCGCGGCAAAAATAAGGAAGCGGGTTGAGGCACGGCTTTCAGGCGCGGACTTGAGTGATTACGAAAAAATAAAAAACTCCCTCATGGACGAAACGGCGCGAATTTTTGAAAAACCGGCGCGCCCGGCGGCGGGCTCAAAGCCGCGAATCTGCATGGTGGTCGGCGTCAACGGCACGGGGAAAACCACAACGACGGGGAAACTCGCGGGTTTTTTCAGTTCGCGAGGCGAAAAAGTTATGCTCGCCGCCGCGGACACCTTTAGAGCGGCGGCAACAGAGCAGCTTGAACAGTGGGCTCTGCGAAGCGGAAGCGAATTCATCAAAGGAAAGCCCGGAGCCGACCCTTCGGCAGTGGCGTTTGATGCGATCAAGGCGGCACAGGCGCAAAACTGCGACACGGTGATCATTGACACCGCCGGGCGCCTTCACACGAAAACAAACCTTATGGACGAACTGTCCAAAATAAAAAGGGTTGTCGGCAAAGCGCGCGAGGGTGCGCCGGATGATGTTTTTCTCGTTCTTGATGCCACAACGGGGCAAAACGCCATACGCCAGACTGAAATGTTTAATTCCGCGGTCGGCGTAACGGGCATAGTTCTCACGAAAATTGACGGCACGGCGAAAGGCGGGGTTGTTATCGCGGTCTGCGAAGAGTTTGAAATACCGGTCGCGTATGTCGGAACGGGTGAGGGAGCGGCGGATATAACCGAATTTGACCCCGTGCAGTTTGCGTCCGTTCTTTTTGATGAAAATGGATGAGGAAAATTGAAAAACACTCATGAAAAATTTATGTCCGCCGCCATCGCACTCGCGCGAAAAGGCGACGGATCGGTAAGCCCGAACCCGCTTGTCGGCGCGGTAATAGTAAAAAAGGGCGCGATTATCGGACGCGGCTGGCACAAAGCCGCCGGTCTGCCCCATGCGGAAATAGAGGCGCTCAAAGACTGCGAGCGCAAAGGGAAATCGCCGCGCGGAGCGACTATGTATGTCAACCTTGAGCCGTGTGCGCGTGACCATGCCGAAAAACGAACTCCTCCGTGCTGCGACTTCATTATAAAAAGCGGCATCGGGGAAGTTTTTATAGGCTGTGAAGACCCGAATCCCAAAGTCGGAAAAGGTGCGAAGGTTCTCGGAAAGAGCGGAATCAAAGTCAAAAAAGGAATTCTTCGAGACCGTTGCCGCGAATTAAACGAGATGTTTTTCAAAAATGTAAAAACGGGGCTGCCATTTGTGATTTTAAAACTGTCCGCGTCCGCGGACGGAAAAATAGCAACTCGCACGGGCGATTCAAAATGGATAGGAAATATTTCACAGAGAAAAATGGCGCATGTATTGAGAAAAAAATGCGATGCTGTTCTTGTTGGCGCGGAGACGGTTCGCAAAGACAATCCCTCCCTTGACGTACGGCTCGTGAAAGCGGTGCGGCAACCCGTTCGCATTGTGGCGGACACGGGGTTGAGTGTTTCACCCGAAGTGAAAATGTTCGGGAAAAAAGGCGCGATTGTTGCGACCGGGACGAATGCGAAAAGGGAAAAAATCAAAAAACTGGAAAAACAGGGAGTTGAAATACTGCGCGTCAAAAAAAACTCTTCAGGAAAAATATCCATGCGGGATTTAATGAAAAAACTGTCGGCGCACGGAATTAAATCCGTTTTAATTGAAGGCGGCGGAAAAATCGCGGCATCGGCGCTGAAAGAAAAAATCGTGGATAAAATGGTGTTTTTCTACTCCCCCGTAATCATCGGCGGGGACGGAACGGACATGATTTCGGGCACAAAAACGGCTTTGGTGAAAAACGCGAAAAAAATCAGTTTTACAAAAATTGCGATGACCGCCGGAACAATCGTTGTGGAGGCAAAGCCTGAGTTTTGAGGTCCGAAACCGTTTTGTCTGAAAAAACCGCTTTGCTGGGCGGCAGTTTTGACCCCGTCCACAACGGACATATGGAAGCCGCCGTTCAGGTCAGGGAAAAACTGGGTGTGGACACGGTATTTCTCGTGCCGAACTACAAAAACCCGCTCAAAGACGAATCATACGCGCCGCCCGGAGCACGGCTTGAAATGCTCCGGCTCGCAACCGAGG